>JBKPPN010000377.1:0-20435 GCA_046733575.1 Candidatus Methylomirabilota bacterium
GGTTGGGACCGCCCAGCACGATGGCGAGGTTGCGGAAGAGCAGCATCATCGCGATGGTGACGATGGTGGCGTACTCGTCACGACGCTCGATCGTCCCCACGAACATCGGACGCAGCAGCCAGCGCTGGATGACGAGCCCGAGCAGGAACACCGAGGCCATGGCCACGGGCAGCGCGACCCACCACAAGCGCGGACCGAGCACGGTGGCGATGAGCACGTACTGCACGTAGCTGCCCAGCATGTAGAACTCGCCCATCGACCAGTTGATCATCTTCATGATGCTGTAGATGAACGTGATCCCGAGGGCCATCAGGCTGTAGAGCGCGCCGATGACGAGCCCCGAGATCACGTACTGGGAGACGAGCGTCAGGTCCACGCCCGCGCTCCGCGCCCGATCAGCGAGCCGGCGCGAGCACGAAGTCGCCCGTCTTGAGATCCGGCGGGAACACGATCTTCACGTCGGTGAAGGGCTGATCGACCTTCGTGTACTGGGTGATCAGGATGGGCGGCGTCCACTGCTGCCAGTACGGGCCCTCGCCGTGCGTGAACGACACCGTGCCGTTCCAGCCCTCGAACTTGTTGGCGAGGAGCGCCTTCTGGATGTCCTCGCCCTTGTCACTCTTGGCCGCCGCGATGGCGTCGGCGATGACGACGATCTGCGCGTAGCCGTTGAAGGCGCCGTAGACGGGCTCTTCCTTGAACTCGGCCTGGTACTTCTTGCGGAACGCCTCGCCGCGTGCGGGCAGCTTCATGGTCGGGTGGTAGTAGACGATCGACGCGGTGTAGTTGCCCTTCTCGCCCACCGTCTTCCAGAACTCCGGCCGCGAGGGCAGATCGTACGACGCGAGCATGGGCACGGAGGGGAAGAGCCCGATGTCGAATGCCTGCTTGATCATCAGGTACACGGGCGTGCCGACGGCGCAGTTGATCACCAGGTCGGGCTTCCAGTTCTTGATCTTGAGCAACTGCGGGGTCAGGTCGACGGAGGCGCGGTCGAAGATCGCGGTGTCGACCTCGGCCTTGGCGCCCATCGCCTTGAAGGCCTTCTTCGTCTCCTCGGTGAGGCCGGTGCCGTAGTCGGTGTTCTCGCCCAGCACGAAGACGCGCTTGAACCCGCGCTCCATGACCCACTTCGTCCACTCCTTGGCGCGGTCGGGATCGATGACGTGCATGCGGAACGTGTAGTTCAGGTGCTTCGCGGTGATGCCTCCCGCGGAGGCCGCCGTGATGAAGAACGGGATCTTGAACTGCTCGGCGAGGTCCTGGGCGGCGAGAGCGACCGAGCTGTGAAACTGACCCATGACGGCCGAGACCTGGTCCTGCGTGGCGAGCTTGCGCAGGCCGGCCACGCCCTTCTCCGGCGTGCCGGAGTCGTCCTCGATCACGAGCTCGATCTTGCGACCGAGGACGCCGCCGCGCGCGTTGACGTCCTCGGCGCCCATCTTGGCCCCGCGCACGATGAACTGACCGGCGCCGGCGTCGCCGGGCGGCGAGAGCGGCGTCAGCACGCCGAGCTTGATCGGCTTCTGGGCCAGGGCGGGCAGGGCGAGGGCGAGCACGAGGAAGGCGACGACGAGAAGGGTCAGCGGCCGTCGTGGCATGGTCGGGTTCCTCCAGTGAGATGGTTCGCGTCGGGGCACGGCGATACTATGCGGAGCCTCCGGAGGCGTCAACGCGGACGCCGACGTGCCGGCGGTTCAGGGCAGGGTCATCTCGGGCGGTCGTGCCGGCGGCAGCGGCTCGTGCAGCAGGTCGGCGAGCGGGATGGGACGTGCGGGCGGCCGGGCACGCGGAAGCTCAATGTCCGCCGGCGAGACGCCGCGGGCGCGGGCCACGAGCGCGCGAACGGTGGCCAGACAGTTCCGACCCTGACAGCGCCCCATCGTCACGCGCGTGCCGGCCTTGACCGGCTCCATTCCCTCGTCGAGTACGGCCGCCAACGCACGCACGGTGACGTCCTCGCACCGGCAGACGATCGTGTCGACGGCGAGCAGCTCCAGAAAGCTCACCGGCGGCGTCCACAGCGCGGCGATCGTGTCGCGCACGCGATGAAGGCGCGCCAGCGTCGCGCGCAGCGCCCGATCGGTGCCCGGGGGCCGCCCACCATGCAATCGCGCCGCGGCGCATCGGCCGGCGAGGCGACCTTCGACCAGCGCCACCTCGACTCCGCCGATGCCCGCGCCGTCGCCGACGGCGAAGACGCCGGGAACGCTGGTCTCGAGGTCCCCCGAGCGCTCCGGGACGAGGCCGCCGCGCGCGGCGTCCCAGCGATGGCGACACCCGAGGAGGCGCGTCAGCTCCACCGACGGCGTGAGCCCGAAGCCCGCCACGATGGTGTCGACGGCGAGCGTCCGCGTGCGCGCGCGGTCGACGCGGCCGGAGCGATCGATCGGCGCGACGAGCGCGTCGGTCACGCCGTCGTCGTCCCCGCGCGCCTCGACGATCGTGTGGCCGGCACGGACGGGCACGCGCGCGCGCAGCAGCTCGGCGCGGTATCCGAGGCCGCGCCGCATGATGATCGGCGCGGCGAGCAGCCCGGGGAACGAGCGCCACGCCCGGAAGGCGACGGCAGCGTCGGCGAGCTCGACGACGGTGCCTCCGGCGCGGAGGATCGAGCTCGCCGCGACGAGCAGGAGCGGGCCGTTGCCGACGACGAGGAACCGTCGGCCGGGAAGGACCCGCTGACTCTTGATCAGGTTCTGCACGCCGCCCGCGGTGAGCACGCCGGGGAGTGTCCAGCCCGGGAACGGCACCGGACGCTCGACGGCGCCGGCCGCCACGATCGTGCAGCGCGCCTGCACGCGGCCCGATTCCTCGCCGCGCGTGAACGCGAGCATGCCGGGCGCGGGCGCGTCCCACACGACGGCGCCGGCAAGGTAGCGCAGGCGCGGATGCTCGAGCGCGCGGAAGAGATCGTCCGCGCGGGCGTGGTCGGCGTCGCGGTGCGCGTGGGCGGCCCGCGCCAGCGAGGGAAGCGGCTGACGGAAGTACTGACCGCCCGGCGTCGGATTGTCGTCGAGGAGCGTGACGGTGAGCCCCCGCTCCAGCGCCTCGCGCGCGGCGGCGAGACCCGCGGGTCCGGCCCCCACGACGGCGAGATCGCTCTCGATCACCGCGGGGGACCGTCGAGCGTCTCGATGACGAGCCCCGGCGACGCCGGCACGACGCACGCGCGCACGGTCTGCCCGTTCACGCGCACGGCGCACTCCCAGCACACGCCCATCACGCAGTAGAGTCCGCGCGCCTCGCCGGACCGTTGAGTGCGACGGATGGCGCGACGTCCGGCGAGCAGCAACGCGGCGCCGATCGTCTCGCCCGCGCACGCCTCCACCTGCACACCGTCGACGAGGAACGTGAAGGTGGGCTCGGCGGCGCCGTCGGCGAGTCGGCGCGCGCGCGCGTCGCCCGTCATCGCGCGAAGCGGGCCGGATCGAAGGCGGCGACCGGCATCGACGCCTCGCCGTGGAGGATCAGCTCCGCGAGAAGACGCCCGAGCACCGGGCCCAGCGTGAAGCCGCCCCGCGCGCACGCGGTGACGAAGACGTCGGGGTGACCGGGCACGCGGCCGAGGAGCGGAAGCAGGTCGGGCGTGGCGCCCTCGAGTCCCGCCCAGCTGCGCACGAGCTGGAGCGGGGCGAGCCCGGGGACGACGGCCGCCGCCACGCGCGCGTTGTGCAGGAGCATCTCGTAGTCGAGGTCCTTGCGACGCGTCGCGATGTCGCCGCGGCCTTGCCAGCCACCGCCGATCATGCACGTCCCGTTCGGATACTGCTTGAGCGTCAGGATGCCGCGCACGTGCGTCACCAGGCGATCCATCACGAACGGCGCGGGCTCGGTGATGGTGAGCATGTTCACGTCGAGCGTGACGGGAAGCGTCACGCCGAGCAGCCCGGCCACCTCGCCGGACCACGCGCCGGCCGCGATGACGAGCGTGCGGCACGCGATCGTCCCGCGCGGCGTGTCCACCGTGAGCCCGTGGCCGTGCGGTGTGATGCCGAGCACCGGCGTGTGCGGCCACAGGCGCGCGCCGGCCTTGCGCGCGGCCTCCACCAGCACGGGGCCGGCGAGGAGCGGAATCGCGAAGCCGTCGTCGGGACAGAACGTCGCCGCCACCACGTGCGGGCCCAGCCACGGCGCGAACCGTCGGAGCGCATCGCCCTCGAGCCACTCGATCTCGACGCCGGCGGCGCGCTGGTGCTCGGCCGACGTGCGGAGCATGACGACGTCGTCGTCGCTCTCGGCGACCTTCAGTCCGCCCGAGGGGACGAAGCCGACGTCGCCGACGTCGTGCTGCAAGCTGGCCCAGTCGCGCAGCGCGGCCCGCGCGATGGGCACGAGCGGCAGGCGCTTGTTCTGGATGCCGAGCGAGCCCGCGTTGACGCCGGACGCCTCGCGCCAGAGATCACCGCGCTCGCAGACGACGACGTCGCGCCCCGCGAGGGCCAGGCAGCGCGCGGTGGCGAGACCCTGGATGCCGGCGCCGACCACCACGACGTCGGTCGTCGTCGGCCACGGGGCGGCGGTGGCGTGCGTCGCGATGGCGGTGGCCCGGCCCTGCCGACGTTACTTCTCGAAGAGCTTCTTGTACTTGCCGTAGCCCTCGGCCTCGAGCCGGTCCACGGGGATGAACCGGAGCGATGCCGAGTTGATGCAGTAGCGTAGTCCTGTCGGCCGCGGACCGTCCGGGAACAGGTGACCCAGGTGCGAGTCGCCGCCCGCCGAACGCACCTCGATGCGCTGCATGCCGTGGGAGTTGTCCTCGACCTCCGTCACGTTCTCCTTCTCGAGCGGGCGCACGAAGCTCGGCCAGCCCGTGCCCGAGTCGAACTTGTCCGTGGACGAGAAGAGCGGCTCGCCCGACACCACGTCGACGTAGATGCCGGGCTCGTGGTGGTTCCAGAACTCGTTGCGGAAGGGCGGCTCGGTGGCGCTGCACTGCGTGACCTCGTACTGCATCGGCGTGAGCCGTGACTTCACGTCCGTCTCGTCGACCTTCTTCGTCGTCATGGACACCCTCTCCCTCCCCCGCGCTCCTCGGCGCGAGCGGGACGATTGGTCGAGTATAGTATCCGTTCGCATGGGCCGCCTCCTCGACGGCATCCGCGTGATCGACGCCGCGAGCTTCATCGCCGGTCCCGTGGCGACGACGGTCATGGCGGACTTCGGTGCCGACGTGATCAAGGTCGAGCCGCCCGGCGGCGACACCTACCGCAAGCGCGGCGCCGGCTATCCGCCGTGCGCGGTCAACTTTCCCTGGATCGTGGACAACCGCAGCAAGCGCGCGGTGGCCATCGATCTGCGCGTCCCCGAGGGCCAGCGCCTGCTCCATCACCTCGTGCGCGGCGCCGACGTGTTCGTCACCAACACACCTCTCGACGCGCGCGCGCGCCTCGGTGTGCGCTACGACGACCTCGCGCCACTCAACGAGCGCCTGATCTACGCGTCGGTGACCGCGTACGGTGAGACGGGACCCGAAGCCGCCAAGCCCGGATTCGACAGCACCGCGCTGTGGGCACGCACGGGGCTGATGGATCTGATGCGGCCCTCGCCCGACGCGCCGCCGACGCGGTCGCTGCCGGGGATGGGCGACCACCCGACCGGTATGTCGCTCTTCGGCGCGATCATGGCCGCGCTCTACCAGCGGGAGCGCACCGGGCGCGGCACGATGGTCGCAACGTCGCTCATGGCGAACGGTCTCTGGTGGAACGCCATCCAGGTACAGGGGATCCTGAGCGGGGCGCGCACCGAGATCCGGCCCGCGCGCGAGTCCGCCGCGAACGCGCTCTCGAATCACTATCGCTGTCGCGACGGCCGCTGGTTCCTGATGGCCCATACCGCCGACGAGCGCCGCTGGGAGCCGTTCGCGGCAGCCATCGGGTGCGGTCACCTGCTGGCGGATCCGCGCTTCGCCACCGTGGCGAGCCGTCGCCGACACGCGAGCGCCCTCACCGCCCTCCTGGACGAGGTGTTCGCCAAGCGCGACTGGGACGAGTGGCGCCCGATCCTCGAGTCGACGGGCGTCGCGGTCGGGCTCGTGGCGCGGCTCGACGACATCGCCGCGGACGGGCAGGTGCGCGCGAGCGGCGCGCTCGTGCCGATCGATGATCAACGTGCCGGCGCGACGTGGACGGTGAACAGTCCGCTCTCGATCGCCGGGCAGGAGAAGACGCCGCCCGCGATGGCGCCCGAGGTGGGCGAGCACACCGTGGCGGTGCTGCGTGCCGCGGGCGTGACCGAGGACGAGATCGCGCGACTGCTGGAGGCGGGCGTGATCGCGCAGGCGCCGACGCCCGCGCGCTGACTCGCCGAGGAGTGTCAGAGATGGCGACACAGGCCGAGAAGGCGGCGACGTTCCGGGCGCTGCACGCGCGGGCAGGCGCGTTCGTGATCCCGAATCCCTGGGACGCCGGGACCGCGAAGCTGCTCGCCTCGCTGGGTTTCGAGGCGCTCGCGACGACGAGCCTCGGTCTCGCCAACATGCTCGGTCGCCCCGACGGCGCGGGCGCCGTGACCGCGCGCGAAGTTCTCGACAACTGCCGCACGATCTCGGAGGCGACCGACCTGCCCGTCAACGCCGACCTCGAGAACGGCTACGCGGACGAGCCGCGCGCCGCCGCGCAGATGATTCGTCGTGCCGCGGAGGCCGGCGTGGTGGGCGGCTCCATCGAGGACGCCACCGGCGATCCCGCCCGGCCCATCTACGACTTCGCCCTCGCCGTCGAGCGCGTCCACGCCGCCGTCGAGACGGCGCGCTCGCTGTCGTTCCCGTTCACGCTCACGGCGCGAGCCGAGAACCTGCTCCACGGACGCATCGACCTCGACGACACGATGCGTCGACTCCAGGCCTTCGAGAAGGCGGGTGCGGACGTCCTGTACGCGCCCGGTCTGCGCGACCTTGCCACGATCCGGACGGTCGTGTCGGCCGTGAGTCGCCCGGTCAACGTCGTGATGAGCGCGGCCGACCCCGCCCTCACCGTGGCCGAGCTCGCCGAGGCGGGCGTCAAGCGGATCAGCGTCGGCGGCGCGCTGTCGCGCCTGGCCCTCGCCGCGTTCCTGGAGGGCGCGCGTGAGATGAAGGACGCGGGGCGCTTCACGTGGGTGCGCAGGACGGTGCCCACGAAGGACCTCAAGGCGGTGTTCGACCGCGGAGGACGGTCATGAGAGTGAAGGCGACGAACGGCTTCGCGCGGCTGCTCAAGCGCGAGGGCATCCCGTGGGTCAGCTGCTACCCGACCAGTCCCGTCAACAACGCGCTGGGCGAGGAAGGCGTGCCCATCATGATGATGGGCGAGGAGCGCTTCGCCGTCGCGGTCGCGGACGCGTTCTCGCGAATCACCTGTGGCAGGCAGATCGGCGCCTGCACGGTCATGGCAGGACTGAACGCGGCCGGCATCCAGATGGCGTACGGCGCAGTGGCCCAGGCGTGGGAGGACTCGTCGCCGGTTCTCGTCATCGCGGAGGGCGTCGGCGCGGGGGCGACGCGCCACACGCACTACGACATCGGGAGCGCCTTCCGGTCGGTGACCAAGTGGGTGGGCGAGATCGATCGTCCCGAGCTCGTCCCCGACTACGTGCGTCGCGCCTTCACGCATCTCAGGTCGGGTCGGCCGGGCCCGGTGCTGCTGCTCTTGCCCCGCGACCTCGGTGACTACGAGGAAGACGAGCATCCGTACACGCCGGTGAAGGGCTGGCGGTCCGGTCCCGATCCCGACGACGTGAAGTCCGCCGTCAAGGCGCTGCTCGCCGCCAAGCATCCGCTGCTGTTCGTGGGCGAGGGCGTGCTCTACGCCGACGCCACGAGCGAGCTCCTGCAGTTCGCCGAGCTCGCGCAGGTCCCCGTGCTCACCACGCTCAAGGGCAAGAGCGCGTTCCCGGAGAACCACGCGCTGTCGGTCGGCGTGCGCGGCTCGCTCGCCGAGCACTTCCTGCGCGGGTGCGACGTCCTGTTCTCGATCGGCGCCAGCCTCTTCCCCAACCGCTTCAGCCACGCCGTGCCGGCCGCCGCCGCGAAGACGATCGTGCAGTGCACGGTCGACACGCTCGACCTCAACCGCAGCTACGAGACGTCGCACGCCGTCGTGGGCGACGCCAAGCTGACGTTGCAGGCGCTGATCGCGGAGCTGTCGTCACGAACCGGTGGAGCGAAGAAGAACCAGGCGCTGCTCGACGAGATCCGTGCGGGCAAGGCGGAGTTCCTCGCGAAGTATCGTCCGTGGCTCGAGTCGACGGAGACGCCCATCAATCCGTATCGCGTCTTCGGCGATCTCGCCAAGGTGCTGGACCCCAAGCGCTCGTTCCTCACCGCCGACTCGGGCAACACGCGCGATCAGGCGAGCACGATCTACGAGGCGCAGATTCCCCGCGGCTATCTCGGCTGGGGCAACGTCTCGACCCTCGGTTTCAGCCTGGCCGGCGCCATCGCGGCCAAGCTCGCGTACCCGGATCGGCAGGTGGTCAACGTGACAGGCGACGCCGGTGTCTGCTACATGATGGGCAACTTCGAGGCCGTGGCGCGCTACCGTCTCGGCATCACGACCATCCACATCAACAACGGCGGCTACTCCGGCTACGGTCCCGGCTTCTGGGGCGCCGGCCACGACCCGTACACCTGGAAGGTCTCCGACCACGGCAGCGCCTGCATGTCGACGATGGCGCGCGCCGTCGGCTTCCACGGCGAGGACGTGACGGATCCGAAGGAGATCGTCCCCGCCTTGAAGCGCGCGCTGGACGAGAACGCCAAGGGCCGACCCGCGTTCGTCGAGTTCATCTGCTCGCACCACCCCGTGCACGGCGGGTGGGTGCGCGCCTGACCGCGCAACGCTATGAATCTCGCCGCGAGCGCCGGAGCCCGGCGAAGGCGCTCCGCGGGCTATACGGGCGGCAACGCCGTGAATGCTCGCCGCTAGCGCCGGAGTCCGGCGAAGGCGCTCCGCGGCCGATACGGGCGGCAACCCCGTGGATGCTCGCCGCTAGCGCCGGAGCCCGGCGAAGGCGCTCCGCGGCCCATCAAGGAGACATATCGACATGGCTGACGTGCTGACGGTGGTGGCGAAGATCAGGGCGGCGAAGGGCAAGGGCGATGCGCTGGCGGCGCTGCTGAAGGAGCAGGTGGCGGCGGTGCGCAAGGCCGAGCCGGGATGCCTCGTGTACCGGCCGCACCGGTCCACCAAGGATCCCGACCTCTTCATCTTCTACGAGCAGTACAAGGACGACGCGGCATTCGATCTCCATCGCAAGGCGCCCCACCTCGCCGCGTATCGCGAGCGCCGCGAGAAGGAAGGCCTCACGGAAGGGGCGGCCGAGGTGGAGATCTACCGGTCGATCACCGACTGACTCATCACATCGTTCTCCGAGGAGGAAAGACCATGACGGTGCAGCGACTCTCGTTCCTCGTCGTCGGTACAGCGGTGATGCTTGCCGCCGTCTCCGCGAGCGCGCAGACCCCGGCGCCGCCGGCGCCGCCCCAGCCCCAGTACGGCGCGCCGATCATGCTGGACCAGGCGAAGAAGATCATGGCCGGCGCCGAGGCGGAGGCGAAGAAGAACAACTGGCCCGTCGTCATCACGATCCTCGACTCGGGGGGACAGCTCGTCATGTCGGAGCGGCTCGACGGCGCCCAGTTCGGCAGCATCGAGGTGGCGCGCGAGAAGGCGTACGCCGCGGTGGCGTTCCGGCGTTCCACGAAGGTGTTCGAGGACGGCGTGGCCCAGGGCGGCGTCAACCTGCGCACGCTTCGCCTCACGGGCGCGACCCCATATCAGGGCGGCCTGCCGATCGTGGTCGACGGCAAGGTCGTGGGCGGCATCGGCGTCTCCGGAGTGACGGCCCCCCAGGACGCGCAGGTCGCCCAGGCCGGGATCGACGCGCTGTCGAAGTGACGGCACGGCACGTGGCGGGCCCAGCCCGCCCGCCACGTGTCGTCACGCTCACGTCGATCGGGTATGCTGACACAAAAGGAGAGAAATCGACGATGAGCGAATGCAAGCATGGGCTGCGCCAGGGCTGCTCGTACTGCCACGCCACGAGCACCCCACGCACGCCGACCCCGGTCCAGCCGGGCCAGAAGCGACGTTCGCGATCCACCAAGCTCTCGGAGCAGATGAACGACCGGATGACCTCGCTCCAGAAGCGACTGCGACAGATCCGCGGCGAGTAGCCGCCCTCCACTGAAACCCGCCTGACGAAGGAGTGCCTGATGGCGCGACGCAACCCGCACGCCTTCCACATCCGTCCCGGCATGCGACGCGGCCTCGTCAGCGAGCTGCCGCTTCCCACCCAGCTGGTCTCGAACGAGGAGTTTCCCCCCGTGCCGCCCACGCCCGCCCAGCGTCGCGTGCACGCGCGCATCGTGGCGGAGGCGGATCGGCTGGCCCCGCGGCTTGGACTGAGTCGTCGCGCCTTCCTGCGGACGAGCGGCGGCATGGCGCTGTCGCTCCTCGCCATGAACGCCGTGTTCGGGCGCTTCTTCGACGTGACGCCCGTCGAGGCCGCCGATCCGGCCGCGTTCAAGCAGCGCACGGGCGATCCGTACTTCATCCTCGACGTGCAGCTCCACTACGTGGGCGCTCAGTACGATCCGAGCAACGCCGAGGCGAACCGGAAGGGCGCGGTGTCCAAGGGCGCCCTGCTGGATCTCCGCAAGTCGGCGCGACGCCTGAATCCCGCTCTCGGGACAGACCGAGGCACCGTCGCGGATCTCTCGTGGGAGAACTTCGTCAAGGAAGTCTTCCTCGACAGCGAGACGGCCATCGGGCTGATCTCGACACCGCCCGGTCCGTATCCGCAGGAAGCCGTCGTGCCGCCCAAGGAGATGACGCACATCCGCGACGAGATCAACCGGATCACGCAGTCGCGCCGCATGCTGGCGCACGGACTGGTGACGCCCCAGCTCGGGCAGGCCGACCTCGACTTCATGGACCAGCAGGCGTCGACGCTCAAGGTCGATGCGTGGAAGGGGTACACGGGCGCGGCGCCGAAGGGGTTCGATCGCGGCTGGTTCGTGGACGACGAGAAGATCGCCTACCCGATGCTGGAGCGTGCGCGCAAGCTGGGCGTCAAGCGGGTCTGCTTGCACAAGGGCCTGCCCCTCGGGCCGGTGGCCGACTACAACCATCCGCGCGACCTCATCAAGGCGGCCAAGGACTTTCCCGACATCGACTTCCTCGCATACCACGCCGGCCTGCTCACGGTGCCGTCGGGCACCGGCCCGGACGTGCCATGGACGAGCGAGTTCTGCCGGATGAAGAAGGCGGAGCCGGGGATCAAGAACATCTACATGGAGCTGGGCTCCACCTTCGGCCAGCTCGTCACGACGAATCCGCGCGCGTGCGCGCACGTGCTGGGGCAGCTCATCGACGCATTCGGCGCCGATCACGTCCTGTGGGGCACGGACTCCATCTGGTACGGGACGCCGCAGTGGCAGATCGACGCCTTCCGGCGCTTCGAGATCCCCGATGCGCTCCTCGAGAAGCACACGTACGCGCCGCTCAGCCGGACGGTGAAGGAGCAGATCTTCGGGTCGAACGCGGCGCGCCTGTTCGGCGTCGACGTGAGCGCGCAGCGCAACGAGCTGCCGAAGGACGCGGTGAGCCGGATGAAGATGGCGTACCTCGACGAGGGCCCGGTGCCGAGCCATCGCTTCTACGGATGGGTGACGCGATGAAGTTCGGCCTCCGCTACTGCAACCTCGGGCGCTACACGGAGGGCCGGGCGGCCGTCGAGCTCGCCCAGGCCGCCGAGGCGGCCGGCTTCGAGTCGCTGTGGACGGTCGAGCACGTGGTCGTCCCGAACGGCTATCGCTCGCGCTATCCGTACTCGGAGACGGGCCGGATGGGCTCGGGGCTGGAGGACTTTCCCATTCCCGATCCGCTCATGTGGCTGTCCTTCGTGGCGTCCGCCACGCGGACGATCAAGCTGGGGACGGCGATCCTCATCCTCCCCCAGCGCAATCCGGTCGTGACGGCCAAGGCCGTGGCCACCCTCGACTCGATGGCGGGCGGCGATCGCGTGCTGCTCGGCATCGGCGTGGGCTGGCTCGCGGAGGAGTTCGCGTCGCTCGGCGTGCCCTTCGACGATCGCGGCGCGCGCACGGACGAGTACGTCGCCGCCATGCGCGCGCTGTGGAGCCAGGAGCGCGCGACCTTCAAGGGTCGGTTCGTCGCGTTCGAGGACGTGTTCTGCCGGCCGCTGCCCCCGTCGCGTCGCATCCCCGTCATCGTGGGCGGCGACACGAAGGCCGCCGCGCGTCGCGCCGGTCGGCTGGGCGACGGCTACTTCCCGGCCCGCGCGCCGTCGCCGGAGCTGCTCGACGAGATGCGCGCCGCCGCGGTCGCGGCAGGACGGAATCCGCGCGACGTCGAGATCACGGTGGCGGCGCCGACGGACGTCGCGGCCATCGAGGCGCTCGCCCGGCAGGGCGTGACGCGCGTCGCCGTGCCGGTCAGTGCCGCGGCGGGTCTGCCGGCACAGGTGAAGACGCCGGACGACGTGCTGCGCTACGGTCGCGACGTCATCGCGCGGCTCCGCGACTGACGCCACGCCGGCGACGATCGTGACCGAGCGGGTCTACCAGCGCGACAGCTACCTGCGCGAGTTCGACGCCCGCGTCGCGGGTGTGCGAGGCGGTGGCGTGGTCCTCGATCGCACGGCGTTCTTTCCCACCGGGGGCGGGGTGCTGGGCGACACCGGCACGCTTACGGGTCACGCCGGCTCGTTCGCGGTCGTGGAGACCGTCGACGAGGACGGCGAGATCGTCCACCGCCTCGCGCAGGACGGGCTCGCCGAGGGCGACACCGTGCACGGCGCCATCGACTGGACGAGGCGTCAGCTTTTGATGCGCTACCACACGGCCACGCACGTGCTGACCGGCGTGATGTTCAACGACTTCCACGTGCGCGTCACGGGCAACCAGCTCACGCCCGACAAGGCGCGCGTGGACTTCGCGTTCGAGACGTTCGACCGCGCGGTGCTCGAGGAGGGATTCCGGCGCGCCAACGCCGTGGTCGGGCGCGACCTGCCCGTGCGCATCTCGTTCGTGTCGGCGGAGGAGGCGCGGGCGCGGCCCGAGCTGTTCAAGCTCGAGACGACGTTCCCGCACGACCTGGCGGAGTTCCGGCTCGTCGAGATCGTCGGGTTCGACACGCAAGCGGACGGCGGGTGCCACGTCGCTCGGCTGTCCGAGATCGGGCGGCTCGTCCTCACCAGGACCGAGAACAAGGGCAAGGCCAACCGCCGCGTGTACTTCGTGCTCGAGTAACGTTCCCGGTCAGAACCGGCCTTCCTGGTAGTCCTGCGCGGCCTGGACGAGCTCTTCGCGGGTGTTCATCACGAACGGGCCGTAGCGCGCGACGGGCTCGTGCAGCGGGCGGGCGGCGAGCAAGAGAAAACGCGCGGGGGCATCGGTCGTCTCGACGTCGAGCTCGTCGCCGTCTCCGAGGACGGCGGCCTGGCCCGTGGTGACCTCGCGGTCGCCGATGCGCACGCGGCCGTCGTAGACGTAGGCGAAGGCGCTGTGGCCGGCCGTGAGGGCGATCCCGGCGCGTGAGCGCGCCTCCATGCGGACGTCGAAGTACAGCGGGGCAGTGGCGATGCCTTCCACGGGCCCGCGCACGTCGGCGGCCTGGCCCGCGATCACCCGGGCCGTGACGCCGGGCGCGAGTCTCGCTTCCGGGATCTTCTCGGGGGGAATGTCCTGGTAGCGGGGCGCCGTCATCTTGTCCTTCGCGGGAAGGTTGATCCAGAGCTGGAAGCCCCACATGAGGCCGTCCTGCTGGCGGGGCATCTCGGAGTGGATGATGCCGCGGCCCGCCGTCATCCATTGCACGCTGCCCGCGACGAGATCACCCTGGTTGCCCGCGTGGTCCTGGTGGCGCATGGCGCCCGCGAGCATGTACGTGACGGTCTCGAAGCCGCGATGCGGGTGGTCGGGGAAGCCGGCGAGGTAGTCGTCGGCGCGGTCGGACTTGAACTCGTCCAGCATCAGGAACGGATCGACCTGGTCCAGCTGCGCGGTGCCGATGACCCGCTTCAGGCGGACGCCGGCGCCGTCGGAGACGGCCTGACCGGTCACGACCTTCACGACCTTTCGTGGACTCATGGCATCGAGTGTACGCGCGGCGTCCAGCCGGTCGACGCGCGCGTCACGCGGCGAGCGGCGCGCGTCATTCGCTCAGCCACACCGTGTCGAGCTGCTGGTTCAGGTAGTGGCTCGGGGTGATCGTCCAGCCGTGGACGCGCGAGGAGTGCGGGACGATGCGATGCCACTGGAAGGTGTGGATGTAGTGCACCTCGTCGTCGTAGAGCCGCTTCTCGAACGCGCGCAGGAGTCGGCGGCGCTCCTCGGGATCGACGGCGCGCGACTGGCGCGTGTAGAGGTCGTCCATCACGGTGTCCTTGTGGCGGCTGAAGTTCACCGGTGACGTCGTGAGGTACCAGTGCAGGTCCATGTCCGGCTCGACGATGGTGTTGCACGGCGCGTTGGTGGAGACCTCGAATTCGCCGTTCTTCTGCGCCTGCAGCCACGCGGCCGTCTCGAGCACGGTGTGCTTCACCGTCACGCCGACCTGCTTCCACTGATCGATGAGCCAGACCGCCACGGGCTCGTACGGCATGGGCACGCCGCGGTTGAGCAGCGTGAACGTGAGGTTCTCCTGGCCCGCCTCCTTCAGGAGGCGGCGCGCCTCGGCGCGCGCGGCCGTGATGTCGGTGCCGTAGCCGGCGAGCCTGGTCAGCTCCTCGAGCGGCGTGGCCCACGGCGTGCCGGGTACCTGGATGCCGGCGACCTCCTTCACCACCGCGATGCGCGAGAGCGCCTTGGACCCGCTCCAGCGATCGAGCGCCAGCGTGAGGGCACGCCGCACGCGCTTGTCGTCGAAGGGCTTCTTCTGCTGGTTGAGGGCGACCTGGATGGAGCAGTTCCAGGCGCTCTCCTGCACGGTGATCTTGTTGCCGAGCGCGCCGACGATGGCGTCGCGCTCGGCGGGGGTGAAGCCGCGGAACTGGATCATGGCGCGCTCGCCGCGGACGGCGGCGACCTGCGCGGCGTTGTCGCGAATGAAGACGGCCCGGAAGCCATCGAGATAGGGCTTGCCGCGATCCCAGTAGTCGGGGTTCTTCTTGCCGATCCAGTGCGAGCCGCGCACGTACTCGACGAAGGTGAAGGGCCCCGTGCCCATCACGTTCTTCTCGTACCAGCGCGGATCCTTGGCCAGGATGTCGGCCTTGTAGATCCAGTTCCACGGCGAGGCGACGCTCGCGATGAACGACGCCTCCGGATACTTCAGGCGGAACACGACCGTGTCGGCGCCTGCCGCCTCGATCGACTCCACGCCCTTGTACTGGGCCTGACGGCTCGACACCACGCCGGGCGGCGGGAACACGATGTGGTCGTACGACGCCTTCACGTCGGCGGCGGTGAGCAGGCTGCCGTCGTGGAACTTCACGCCGCGGCGGATCTTGAACGTGTACGTGCGCTTGTCGGCCGACACCGTCCACGACTCCGCGAGGTCGCCGATGAACTTCGTCCCCGTGCGGTCGACGGGGTCGGTGCGCAGCAGCGTGTTGTAGTGCGGGGCGCCCGGATGGAGCATCCCGAACGTCTCTTCCCGGTGGGCGTCGAAGCTCGGCGGTTCCGCGGGCACCACGAACACGAGCTCGCCGCCCGTCCGCGGCCTGTCGTCGGCGAAGGCGGGGACGATCAAGGCGAGCGCGGCCATCAGCACGACGGAGACGACGGTTCTCATCGGATGACCTCCGATCTCAGTCGAGGATCAGGCCGCCGTCCACGTTGAACGACTGGCCCGTGATGTTGCGGGCGCCCGGCGAGGCCAGGAAGACGGCGAGCGCGGCGACGTCGTCGGGCTCGTTGGGCCGGCCGAGCGGGATGTTGGCGTTGCGTCGTCGCTGCATCTCGTCGACCGTCACGCCTTCCTCGCGGGCGCGATCGCGAAGGTTGGCCTCGGACAGCGCCGTCACCGTCGTTCCCGGGCAGATCGCGTTCACGTTGATGTTGTGGCGCGCGAGCTGCAGCGCCGCGATGCGCGTCAGGCCCAGCACGGCGCCCTTGCTGGCGGCGTAGATGGCGTTCGACGTGCCCGCGTAGCCCTTGCCCGCGATGGACGCGATGTTCACGATGACGCCGCTCCGGCGCGGGATCATCTCGCGCCCCACGCGCTGCAGACAGAAGAACGTGCCCTTGCCGTTCACGCGCATGATGCGGTCCCAGTCCGCCTCGGTGAGATCCATGATGTAGGCGCGCCGGGTGACGCCGGCGTTGTTCACGAGCACGTCGATGCGGCCGAACGCCTCCACCACCGTGCGCGTCATGGCGTCGACGGCCACGACGTCGCCGACGTCGGCGGTGACGGCGAGCCCGCGCGGTCCGTGCTTGGCCACGGCGTTCGCGGTGGCCTCCGCGCCGGCGAGCTCCACGTCGACGGCGGCGACATGCGCGCCCGCCTGGGCGAGCGCCTCGGCGATGGCCCGGCCGATGCCGCGGCCCGCGCCGGTCACGATGGCGACGCGATCGTTCAGACTCATCGATGCCTCCCTCGGTCGCCGCGCATGCGCCGTGCGGCGGCGATCGGCGCGGGTCACGCGATGTAGCCGGTCGTGACGAGATGCTCGGCGACGAGCACGGCGCCGGCGGCGGCTCCCATCTTGGTGTTGTGGCTCACCAGCAGATACTTCACGCCGTTCGGCAGCACGCCGTCGGGCCGGATGCGGCCGACCGTCGTCGTCATGCCGTTGCCGTTGTCGCGGTCGAGGCGTGGCTGCGGACGGAACGGATCGTCGTGCACCTTGATCCACTCCTCGGGCGCCGAGGGCAGGCCCATCTCGCGCGCCTCGTTCCGCACCGTCCGGAACGCCTGGATCACCTCGTCCACCGAGGCAGGACGACCGAGAGCCGCGAACACGGACTCGGTGTGACCCGCCATGACGTTGGCGCGCGTGCAGGTGGCGCTGATCGGGACGTCGAGGCCGAGGATCTTGTTGACCTCGATCTGCACCTTCTCCTCTTCCTTCGGGATGAAGGGGACGATGTTGTCCAGGATGTCGAGCGCGATGACGCCGGGCGAGCGTCCGGCGCCCGACAGCCCCTGCATCGTGGTGACGATGGCCGAGCGCAGGCCGAACGCCTCCGCGAGCGGCTTGAGCGTGATGACGAGCCCGAGCGCCGTGCAGTTGGGAACCGGCACGACGAAGCCGTTCCAGCCCCGCTGCTTGCGCTGACGATGGATCAGCTCGGCGTGCGCCATGTTGACGTTCGGCACGAGCAGCGGCACGTCGGCCTCGTAGCGGAACGCGGACGCGGTGCTCACCACGGCGGTGGTCTTGGCGAACTGCGGCTCCTGCACCCGCGCGACGTCGGACTCGGTGGCGGAGAACACGATGTCGAGCCCGTGCGGATCGAAGTCGTCTCCGTTCTCGACGCGGAGCGCCAGCACCGACGCGTGCGGCTCCTCGTCACACCACCAGCGCCGCGCGCCCGTGCCGGGGTCGCGCAGCGCCTCGTGGAAGGGCTTGCCGGCGGACCGCGGCGAGGCGGCCAGCCGTTCGATGCGGAACCACGGATGCCGCTGGAGCGCGACGACGAAGTCCTGGCCGGCGATGCCGGTCGCGCCCACGATGCCGACCGACCACGTGCGCGTCATCTCGCGTCCCCCGGATGGCGCGTCAGCACGCGCGGAGCTTCTCGAGCAGACGGGGATCGGGATCGACGCCGAGGCCCGGCCCGTGCGGCACCGCCATGCGGCCCTCGCGCGGGTGAATGGCGTCGCCGAGCGGATTCTCCTCGAAGTCACAGTAGAAGCGCTCGACGGGAGCGCCGGGCGCGAGTGCGGCGATGCAGTGGATCGAGGCCAGCAGTCCCGGACCGAAGTACGCGGAGTGCGGGACGACGGTGACGCCGAACAGGTCGGCGAGCGCGATCACGCGACGCATCTCCGTGACCCCGCCGACCTTCGTCACGCTGGGCTGCGCGTACGTCAGCGCACCCGCCTCGAAGGCGCGACGAAAGTCCCAGACCGTGCCGTAGTTCTCGCCCGCCGCGGTCGGGATCCCGCCCTGCGTGCGCACCTCCGCCAGCCCGCCGACGTTCTCGGGTGGCCAGACGGGCTCCTCGAGCCAGTGCAGGTCGAGCGGCGCCAGCCGTCGCGCCATGGCGATGGCCTCGGGAACGGTCCACGGACAGTTCGTGTCGACCATGAGCGGGACGCCCGGACCCGCCACGGCGCGCGCGGCCGTGATCTCGGGCACGGTGATCTCGTGCAGCTTGACGTGACGGTAGCCGCGACCGAGTGCCTGCTCGGTGTAGTGCGCGACGGCGTCGGCGTCGCCGTAGCGGAGGAGGCTTGCGTAGGCGGGCAGCGTCTCGCGCGCGCTCCCGCCCAGCAGCCGATAGAGCGGCAGGCCGGCGGCCTTGCCCGCGATGTCCCACAGCGCGATGTCGATGCCCGAGAGCCCGTACATCGCGGCGCCACTGCGGCCGACGCCGTGCACGACGCGCTGCAGGTCCTCGTTGATGGCGGTGATCGCGCTCGCGTCGCGACCGACGCAGAGTGGCGCGAGCAGCGTGTCGATGGCGGCGCGCGTGGCGGGGAAGATCCGGTGCCCGAACGCCTCGCCCCATCCCGTGAGGCCCGCGTCGGTGTCGATGCGGACGAGGAGCATGTCGATGCTGGTGCGCGGACGTCCGTGCAGCATCGGCGTCGCGGCGTCGATCACGAGCGGCAAGCTCAGCACGAGGGTCTCGACTCTGGTGATCTTCATCGGTTCGTCGTGGTGTAGCCGAACGCGCGCATCACGCCGCGCGGGGAGGGTCGGTCGTGCTCACCCGGGAACGCTTCGCGGACGGGCTCACGCTGACGCAGTATGTCGAGCAGATGTCGACGAACCGCGCCACGTTCGTGCGTGCGCTCGAGTCCGTCACGATCACCGACGACGATCGCCAGGTGCTGAAGCGGCTCGGATCGCCACGGAAGCTGCTCGTCATCACGGAGGACTGGTGCGGCACGTCGCTCCGGTACGTGCCGCGCGTGGCGCGTCTCGCCGAGGAGGCGCCCGGCGTCGAGATGCGCATCTTCCTGCGCGACGAGAACCCCGACGTCATGGATCTCTTCCTCAAGCGCGGCGTCCATCGCTCCATTCCGGTGTTCGCCTTCTTCGACGACGACATGAACGAGCTGGCCCGCTTCATCGAGACCGCGCCGGCGTGACGCCGGCGATCGCGTGGGCGGTCGTGTACCTGGCCGCCGACGCGGCAGCTTCATCCGGGGTGAGACACTCTCCGTGAGCGGTGGGCCGCGCGTCGACAATCACGACGACTGAGGAGCGACGGATGGCAGACGAGGACGTCATCGAGACGGCCACGGGCCTCGGCTACGTGGACCTGGTCGAGGGCACCGGACCGCGCGCGAAGGCCGGCGATTCGGTGAGCGTGCACTACACGGGCTGGCTCAAGAGCGGACAGAAGTTCGACTCGTCGCACGACCGCGGTCAGCCGCTGGTCTTCCCGCTCGGCAAGGGACGCGTGATCAAGGGCTGGGACGAGGGCGTGGCGTCGATGAAGGTCGGCGGCAAGCGCAAGCTCATCATCCCGGCTCACCTCGGCTACGGCCAGCAGGGCGCGGGCGGCGTCATCCCGCCCGGCGCCACGCTGATCTTCGAGGTGGAGCTCGTGGCGATCAACACGTGAAGCTCGCGCTGGTCGCGGCCGCCCTCCTCGGTGTGATGGCTGCGGCGGCGGTGGGCCGGGCCGATCCGACTTCGCCTGGCGTGGAGGCCCGGCGTCAGCCGCCCGCCTCGCCGAACGCGGAGGCCGAGTACAACCGCGGGGTGCGCGCCCGCATCGCACGCGACTGGCCCGCCGCGACCGAGGCGTTCCGCCGCGCGCTGAGCTTCGACCGCGGGTACGCCGACGCGTGGAACGAGCTCGGCTACGCGCTCCGCCACCAGGGACGCTACGACGAGTCGCTACAGGCCTACACCGAGGCGCTCCGTCTCCGCCCCGAGTTTCCCGAAGCCCTCGAGTACCTCGGCGAGGCCTACGTCGAGATGGGTCGGCTCGACGACGCCCGTCGCGTCCTGGCCAAGCTGCGCGCCCTCGACCCCCCGCGCGCGCAGGAGCTCGCCGAGGTCATCGACCGCCACAAGTGATGCCGAGGCGCGCCCCGGCGAAGCGGGGGCGCGCCCCCCACGGCTTGGCGGCCCTTCGACGGCCCCCGATCAGAACCTGGACGCGGTGAGCGTGACGTCCGCCTGCGACCACGCGCGGCGGAACTGGCCGTCGACCTCGCTCGCCTCGCCGGTCTTGTTCTGATCGCGCAGGCTCTGGGCGAGACCGAAGAGCGACCACCCGTTGCCGGGATTGCGCGCGAGGTCCTCGCGGTAGACCTGCTCGGCGTCCGCGGGCCGTCGCGCCTGCAGGAGCACTGCAC
>JBKPPN010000378.1:0-12682 GCA_046733575.1 Candidatus Methylomirabilota bacterium
TCACCACCTGGGCGCGTGCCCCGGCCGGATTGGTCTTCCACGTCCCGAAGTACTCCGGGCCGACGAGCACCTCGCCCGTCGCCTCCATCCAGTTCTCCACGAACGCGCCCTGCAGGTAGTCGACGACCGGCCCCTCCACGCGCACGTCGGTGTCGCGCCAGTGATCGGCGCGGCGACCGTTGCCCATCCACTTCTCGCTCACCCCCGCCCCGCCCGTGAAGCCGACGCGACCGTCGATCACGAGCACGCGCCGGTGGTTGCGATGGTTGGCGCGCACGATCGAGAGCTTGCCGAGCGGACGGAAGTACTTCACGCGGCAGTGTGCGTCCTCCAGCGTTTGCCGCAGCTCGCTCGGCATCTTCATCGTCCCCACGGCATCGAGGAGGATCTTGACGGGAACGCCGGCGCGGCATCGGTCGGCCAGGGCGTCGACGACCTGGTGCGCGGGCGGCCCGTCCTCGAAGAAGTACTGCGCGTAGTTCACGCTCACGCGCGCACTGCGAATGCCCGCCACGAGGGCGGGGAAGATCTCGTCACCGTTGAACAGCAGCTGGACGCGGTTGCCCGGCACGATGGGCGACGCGGTGTAGGCTTCGACCGCTCGCTCGAAGGCGGGCGACGTCGCGGACATCTGCGGCACGCCGTACTGGGGACGGGGCGGCCGGTTGGCGCGGGAGACGATGACGCCGCTGAGCACCGCGACGCCGACGATGACGAGTGCGAGGCTCCAGCGGCGCACGTTCGTGTTTCCTCTGCAAGGCGAACGCCAGCGACACCTCGTTACAATTGCTCCGTGCTGCACATCCTCAACGGCGACGCGACCGCCGGCGTCTTCGACGCGGTCGACGTTCCCGGCGACCGTCTCGTCTGGCGCGACATCCTCGTCGAGGGCCCACTGGGCCGCAACGGGGGCGCCGAATCACGCGCGCGCTATCTGTCCGCCCGGTTCGGCATCGACGCCAGCGACTACGTGCGGCAGTACACCGAGATGCGCCGCGGCCTCGCCGCAGCGACGCGGCACGACGACGTCGTTCTGTGGTTCGAGCAGGACCTGTTCTGCGCCGTCAATCTCTGCTTCCTCCTCGACTGGCTCGCGCGGGACGCGCCCGCCCGCCTGACGCTCGTCTGGCCCGCCGAACCGCTCACGAGCCTCGGCGCCAACCGTCTCCGCGACGCATACGCGACGCGCATCGAGGCCGATGCCCCGGCACGTCGCGCGGCGACGACCGCCTGGCGCGCGCTCACGAGCGAAGATCCGCACGCGCTGCTCAGTGCCGACGTCGCCGGCCTGCCCTTCGTCCCCGAGGCCCTCCGGCGGCACGTCGCTCGCTTTCCGTCGCTCACCAACGGCCTCAACGAGATCGAGGCCGCCGCGCTCGCCGTCCTGAGCGGCGGTCCGCTCGAGTTCGCCCAGGTGTTCGCGCGCGTCACCGCCACGCCGCCCCTTCGTCGCCACGGCATGGGCGACGTCCAGCTCGCCGGCGACCTCGCCGCGCTCGCCACGGGAGACACACCGCTCGTCGCGCGCGACGGCACGGCGTGGCGCCTCACCGAGGCGGGACGCGAGACGCTCGAGAGCCGGCGCGATCGGATCGCCACGCTCGGCATCGACCGCTGGCTCGGTGCGGTCAGGCTCCACGGGCGCGGTCCGGTGTGGCGCTTCGACGAGGCGCGGGCCGCGCTCGTCCAGCGCTGACCGCCGCCGCGATCCCGACCCGTGCGAGGCCGCACGGTACACTCGGACCGACATGGAGACTCGCCGCCTCGGCGCCAGCGGTCCCGACGTGTCGGTCATCGGCATGGGCACGTGGCAGACGTTCGACGTCCGGGACGCGGCCAGCGTGCGACCCGTCACCGACGCGGTGCTCGGAGGGGGCGCGACGTTCTTCGACACGTCGCCGATGTACGGCGCGGCCGAGCGCGTGCTCGCCGAGACGCTCGGACCGCGACGCGGCAAGGCGGTGATCGCCACGAAGGTGTGGGCGCGGACCGGTCGGGAAGGACGGGAGCAGATCGACCGCGCGCTCCGCTGGTACGGCGGGACGGTCGACGTCTACCAGATCCACAACCTGGAGGCGTGGGAGACGCACCTGCCGTACCTGGAAGAGCTGAGGGCGGCCGGACGGATCGGGAGCATCGGCGTCACGCACTACAGCGCGTCCGCGTTCGGTCGCATGGCCGAGATCGTGGAGAGCGGACGCGTGAGCGCGATCCAGTGCCCTACAACCCGCGCGAGCGCGACGTCGAGCAGCACCTGCTTCCCCTCGCGGCAGCGCGCGGCATCGGCGTCATCGTGATGCGGCCGCTCGGCCAGGGCGGCCTGGCCCGCACCTCGCCGCCCGCGGGCGAGCTCGGGTTCCTCGCCGACCACGGCCTCACGACGTGGGCGCAGGCGCTCCTGAACTGGGGCGTGAGCGACCCGCGCGTGACCGTCAGCATCCCGGCCACGCACGACGTCGGGCACGCGCGCGACAACTGCGTCGTCGGCACCGCCCGCCGCTTCGATGCCGACGTGCGCGACCGCGTGGCCGCCCTCGCGCGACGGCGCTGATGCTCGACGCGCGCGCCGCCCGCGTCACGGTGACGGTCCTCGTCATCCTGGGCGTGGTGGCGCTGCTGTGGCTGCTGCGCCAGGTCATCCTCCTCGTCGCCTTCGCGCTCTTCTTCGCGTACCTGATCTGGCCGCTCGTCGCGCTGGCCCAGCGCGCCGTGGGTGAGCGGCGCCGCGCCCTCTCCGTCGCACTGGTGTACCTGGTGCTCATGCTCGCCCTCACCGGCCTGGGGGCCGCGGTGGGACCGCGCCTTCGCGTCGACGTGACGAACCTCGCCCACAAGCTTCCCGAGATGTCCAAGCAGATCCAGAGCGGGGAGCTGGTCGGGACCATGCTCGAGAGCCGCGGCTGGGCCGACGAGCCGATCCGCCAGGTGCAGAGCTACATCGCGACCCACACCGGGGAGATCATCCAGTACGCGCAGCAGGCCGTCACGAATGTGCTGAAGTGGCTGACGGCAGCGTGGGTGATCGTGCTCGTGCCGATCTTCGCGTTCTTCATCCTGAAGGACGCGCGGGAGGCCGCCGCGGCCATCGACACCATCATCGAGCGTCGTGACGTGCGCCTCCTCGTGCACGGCATCGCGAGCGACATTCACGTCCTGCTCGCGGGCTACGTGCGCGCGCTGCTGGTGCTGTCGTTCGTGACCTTCTTCGTGTGGTCGATGGTGTTCCTGATCTTCCGCGTGCCGTACAGCACGGTGCTGGCCGCCATCGGCGGGACGCTGGAGTTCATTCCCGTGGTGGGACCGCTCGTGGCCGGGATCGTCGTGATCGGCGTGAGCGTGTTCGCGGGATTCGCGCACCCCTGGCTGCTCGTCGCCTTCGTCATCCTGTGGCGCTTCGTCCAGGACTACGTGACGAGCCCGCTCGTCATGGGGCGCGGCGTCGAGATCCATCCCGCCCTCATCATCGGTGGGGTGATCGCGGGCGGCGAGGTCGCGGGACCCGCCGGCATGTTCCTGTCCGTGCCGATCATCGCCGCCGTGCGCATCATCTGGCGTCGGGTGCGCGCGTATCACGATCGCCCGCGATGAGCGTCGCCCGCACGGTGGGCATCGCCGTGCGCGCGCTCGGCGCGCTGGCGCTGCTCGGCTTCGTGCTCGCCGCGTTCACGCCCGCGGTGAACGTCCTCGCGCACCGGCTCTCCGCGCCGCCCGAGCTCCGGCGCGCCGATGCCATCGTGGTCCTCGGCCAAGCGGTGCAGGCCGACGGCACGCTGCCCCCCGTGTCGCTGCAGCGAACCGTGTACGGCATCGTGCTCTTCAAGCGAGGTCTCGCTCCCGTGATCCTGTTCTCGGGAGCGCGGCTGCCGTCGACGGACCTCTCGGAAGCCATCGTCCGCGCGGATCTCGCCCGCGAGCTCGGCGTGCCCGCCACTGCGGTCCTGACCGAGAGCAACGTGCAGACGACGCGGGACGAGGCGCGCCGCATCGCCGATCAGCTCCTCCCGCGGGGCGCGCGACGGATCCTGCTCGTCTCGGAAGGCGCGCACCTGATGCGGGCGCGGCGGCTGTTCGCGCGGGCGGGATTCGACGTCCTCACCGCGCCGAGTGATGGCGCGGTGGCGGACGCCGGCGATCCGGAGTCGCGCCTCTGGGCGCTGCGCGGGATCGCCAGCGAGGTGGCGGCACGCGTCTACGCCGCGCTCCTGTGAGCGTGGTCGGCGATCATCTCGTGCTGCTGACGGCCGGCCTGACGTCGATCGGCGCCGTGGTCGTCGGGGTGCGTCTGCTCTGGCTGTCGGGACGCGCTCTCCCCGCCGCGCTGACCACCGTGATCGACGTGCTCGGACTGACCCTGGTCTTCTGCCTCGCGAACGGGGTGCTCGGCGTGATCGTCCTGCTCGCGGAGCGACATCTGCGCGGGCAGCAGGTGTCCCTCCACCGCGTGGACGACATCGCGCTCTACGTGGTCTCGCTGCTGCAGGCGATCGCGTTCCAGGCCTGGCGCACGTCCGGGCGGACGCGGGACTGAGCGAGGGCGCGGCGCGCCGGCGGCGGCGCGCCGCTCGCTCAGACCTTCGCCTTCTGGATGGCGTGCTGAGCGGCGGCGTGCGCGCGGCGCGCGCTCTCGAGGTCGCCGGGCGAACGTCGGATCGTCGCCTCGAGCGCGTCGGCGCTCAGACGCAGCGCCTCCAGCATCTCGAAGGCGGCGCCGTGGGTGCGGCAATACCAGAAGCGGAACCGGCCGTCGGCCTCGCGCGCGAGGCGACAGCCGCAGGGCAGCGGCTGATCGGGCTTCAGCGTCGGTCCGGGGATGGCGATGGTCTGCATCACACGGGTCTCCTCTCGGCCAACGCCGATCCGGGCATGCATCGCGTGTGCCCGGCGTACAGCGCTCGCGAGACGATCCGCTAAGGGTGCGTGATGACGGCGTGAGGGGCGGCGCCGCCGTGGCCGCCGCACGACCTCGACGTCACGTCGTCGGCAGTCGGTGACGATCCGGCGTCGCCGCGTGTCAGCGCGCTCAGGCGTAGACCTTGACGTCGGGGATGGGCACCACGAACTGACCACCCCAGTCCCGGATTCCCGCCATCTGCATCATGATCTCGTCCTTCAGGTTCCACGGCAGGATCAGCAGGTAATCCGGTCGGGTCTCGAAGATCCGCTCGGGCGGGAAGATCGGGATGTGCGTCCCGGGCAGGAAGCGGCCGTGCTTGTACGGGTTCCGGTCGACGGTGTAGTCCACGAAGTCCGTGCGGATGCCGCAGTAGTTGAGGAGCGTGTTGCCCTTGCCCGGCGCGCCGTAGCCCGCGATCGACTTGCCCGCGCGCTTGGCCCCGATGAGGAACTCGAGCAGCCGCCGCTTCGTCTCGTGCACCTGTCGGGTGAACGATGTGTAGCGCTCGATGCGACCGAAGCCGGCCGTGATCTCGCGGGCCCGGAGTTCGGTCACGCGCTCCGTGATGGGCCGTGTCGCGTCGGCAGCGTGGCGGGCGTAGATCCGGAGCGAGCCGCCGTGCGTGGGCAGTTCCTCGACGTCGAAGAGCGTGAGCGCGTGACGGGCGAAGAGCCGCTCCGCGGTGAGGAGCGAGAAGTACGAGAAGTGCTCGTGGTAGATCGTGTCGAACTGATTCTTTTCCATGAGGCGCATCAGGTGCGGGAACTCCACCGTGATCACCCCGCGCGGCTTCAGGACGAGTCGCAATCCTTCCACGAAGTCGTTCAGGTCGGTCACCTGGGCCATCACGTTCTTGCCGCACACGAGGTCGCCCTGCGTGGCCGTCGCGGCCAGCTCCCGCGCGAGGTCGGCGGTGAACAGTCGCGCCAGTGACGGCACGCCGCGCGCGACGGCCTTCTCCACCACGTTGACCGCGGGATCGATGCCGAGCACGGGAATGCCCTTGGCCACGAACCACTGCAAGAGGTAACCGTCGTTGCTGCCGACCTCGATGACGCGGCTGTCCGGACCGAGGGCGAGCCGCTCCGTGATCATGTCGGCGTAGGCCCGGACGTGAGCCAGCCAGCTGTCCGAGAAGGACGCGAAGTACGCGTACTCGGTGAAGATGTCGGTGCCGCTGACGTACTCCTCGAGCTGGACCAGGAAGCACTCGTCGCACACCCAGGCGTGGAGCGGATAGAAGGGCTCCATGCGGTTGACGTCCTCGGCACGCAGGAAGCTCTCGCAGAGCGGCGACTTGCCGAGGTCCACGAAGGTCGTTCGAAGGGGGGCGGCGCACAACCGACAGCTCGCCATGCTTCACTCCCGCCGCGTCAGCGCGACCGTTCCGTCGCGACGCGGGCTCCGATGATTCTCGACGTGACGTCCCGCAGCCACACCCACTCGCCGGGCTCCGGCACGCCGAGCACCAGGGCGACGGCCACGAACGCGCTGGCCCCCGCGACGGCCGAGCCGACCACCGAGCCGACCGACGCCGTCACGTGCACCGCGAGCGCGACAGCGCAGGCCACCGCGCCTGCCGTCAGGATACGGCTGAGCGCCACGAACGGCACCCACGCGCCGGCCACCCGGCGCATCGCCACCACGGCCCAGATCGTCAACGCGATCTGCGCGGACGACGCCGCCACGAGAGCCCCGAGGGTACCCACGCGCGGGATGAGGACGACGGCAAGAGCCAGGTCGAGCGCCGTGCTCACGAGCGAGCCGAACAGGATCGGACGTCGGGCCCCTGCCGCCTGCAGCGCCGCCCACGCCACCTCGCGCAAGACGCTGATCAGCGTCGCGACCACGAGGACGCGGAACATCCACGTGACGGGCGCGTAGGCGTCGCCGTAGAGCAGTCCCACGACGCCGGGCGCCACCGCCACCGCGATGGCCACCAGCGGCGCCGCGACGAGCATCGCGTAGCGGACGGCCCGCCGGTAGACGCGCTCGAACTCCGCTCCGTCGCCGGTGCCGTAGAGCGCGGCGAGCGCGGGCAGGAGCGGGCCGACCACGATGTTGGGCAGCACGATCAGCCGCGACGCGAGCCCGTAGGCGAGGCTGTAGAACCCCAGCTCGCCGGACGAGACGTAGAGGCGCAGGAAGAAGATCTCGGTGCGATCCCAGACGAGCATCTCGAGGAGGACCACGAACGCCAGCGGCACGACGTAGCTCCGCACCTCGCGGCGGACGACGCCGGGCAGGGGCTCCGCGGGCGCCGTGTAGAGCGAGCGCGCGTAGTGACGCTGCAGCGCGCACGTCGCGATCGTCACGACGCCCTGGGCGATGAGCACCTCGGGCACGCCGCCGCCGCAGTACAGCACCGCTGCGGTCACGGCGAGGTGCAGCGTCAGCTTGACGGCGCTCGCGCGCGCCGTGAGGTCGTAGCGCTGGGCGCCGTAGGTCGCCCGCATGTAGATCCCCTCGATGGCGAGGGGAAGGACGGTCAGCGCGGCCGCGAGGTACGCGACGCGCAGACCGGACGGCGCGAACAGCAGCACCAGCGGCACGACGATCGCGACGACCGACAGCGC
The DNA here is from genome assembly GCA_046733575.1 of Candidatus Methylomirabilota bacterium. Classification (GTDB taxonomy): domain Bacteria; phylum Methylomirabilota; class Methylomirabilia; order Rokubacteriales; family CSP1-6; genus JBKPPN01. The sequence goes on from JBKPPN010000378.1 coordinate 7,471, forward strand.
CAGCACGATCTGGGCACGCATGAACATGCGCAGGAACCCGGACGCGCGCCCCGGATTCCCGCGGCCGAAGGCGTCCGCGGTGTAGCGCACCATCCCCAGCCCCAGTCCCTGCGCCGTGATCGCCTCCAGCAGACGCGTGAACCAGGAGGCGTAGGAGAAGTCGCCCAGCCGCTCGGGTCCCAGGCCACGCGCCAGGACGACGGACATGAGGACGCCGGCCACGAGCCCGAGAACGGTGACGCATCCGTACCAGATGGTGTTGCGCGCGAGGACACCGGAGGAGGACACGGTACGACGAGAGGCAACGCCAGTGCCAGGGCGGAACGGCCGCTTCGGGGCGTCGGCATGCAACGACCTTCACACCGTACGCCACCACGTTTCCACCTTCGACCACCCCAGCCCTCACCGGACCGGTTGTTGCGGGGCCTTTCGCGGGTACGGTTCGTGCTCTGGGATCCCGTGAGGACATCCCATGAAAGTCGTCCTGTTCTGCGGCGGTCTGGGAATGCGTCTCCGCGAGTACTCCGAGACCCTTCCCAAGCCGATGGTCAACATCGGCTACCGGCCCATCATCTGGCACCTCATGAAGTACTACGCCCACTACGGCCACACCGACTTCATCCTGTGCCTGGGCTACCGCGGCGACGTCATCAAGGAGTACTTCCTCAACTACGACGAGTGCCTGTCCAACGACTTCGTCCTCTCGCGCGGCGGCAAGGACGTGAAGCTCCACGCCCGCGACATCGAGGACTGGACGATCACCTTCGTCGACACGGGCAGCCACGCAAACATCGGGCAGCGGCTGGTCGCGGTGCGCCGCCACGTCGAGAACGAGGAGATCTTCCTGGCGAATTACACGGACCAGCTCTCCGACCTCCGCCTCGACGAGTACGTCGACGACTTCCGCCGCCGCGACAAGCTGGCCGGCTTCGTCTCGGTTCGTCCCAATCACACCTTTCACGTCGTCTCGGTCGGCGACGACAACCTGGTGAAGAGCGTCCGCCACGTGAGTCGCGCCGGCCTCTGGATCAACGGCGGCTTCTTCGCATTCCGTCCCGGCGTCTTCGACTACATCGAGGATGGCGAGGAGCTCGTGGAGGAGCCCTTCAACCGTCTGATCCGTGACCAGCAGCTGGTCGCCTACAAGCACACGGGCTTCTGGGCGTGCATGGACACGTTCAAGGACAAGCAGGGCTTCGACACGATGTACGCGGCCGGGACCACGCCGTGGGAGGTGTGGAAGACGCCCGTGCCGGAGGCCGCGGAGCCGCCGGCGCCGCCGCGGCTGGCCGCCGTCAACGCGCGCCGTGCTTGAAGCGCGACTGGACCCCGGCATCGAGCACCTGCTCTGCCTGGGCGCGCACGCTGACGACAACGAGATCGGCTGCGCCGGGACGATCATGAAGCGGGCCGAGGGCCGCCCGGTCTCGGCGTGACGTGGATCGTGTTCAGCGCCGAAGGGGAGCGCGCGCGCGAGGCCCAGCGGAGCGCGATGGCCTTGCTGCGCGGGGTGAAGCGCAAGGAGATCGTGCTGAGGACGTTCCGCGACGGGTTCTTCCCCTCGCAGATGGCGGACATCAAGGATGTGTTCGAGGCGCTCAAGCTCCGCGTGGCGCCCGACCTCGTGCTGACCCATCACCGTCACGACCTGCACCAGGACCACCGGGTCATCGCCGAGCTGACCTGGAACACGTTCCGGCGGCATCTCATCCTCGAGTACGAGATCCCGAAGTACGACGGCGATCTCGGGTCGCCCTCGGTGTTCGTGCCCCTGTCCCAGGCGGTCGCGCGCCGCAAGGTCCGTCATCTCGTCCGCTACTTCGGCACCCAGGCGCGTCGTGACTGGTTCACCGAGGACCTGTTCCTCTCGCTCCTGCGCCTGCGCGGGATGGAGACGCCCGCCAGCACGCGCTACGCCGAAGCGTTCTACTGCAAGAAGGTCGTCCTGGGCCTGTCGTGACCGCGCCCCTCGTCTCCGTCCTGACGCCGGTCTACAACGACGGCCGCTATCTGCGCGACTGCATCGAGAGCGTGCTCGCCCAGCGCCACGCGAACTGGGAGTACGTCATCGTCGACAACCGCTCCACCGACGACTCGCTCGCCATCGCGCGCGAGTACGCCGCGCGCGATCGTCGCATCCGGGTCATCAGCAACGCCGAGCACGTCGGCGTGATCCGGAACCACAACATCGCCTTCCGCGCCATGTCCGACCGCGCGCTCTACTGCAAGGTCGTCCAGGCCGACGACTGGCTCTTCCCCGACTGCCTGACCGCCATGGTGGCGCTCGCCGAGCGTCATCCCAGCGTCGCCGTCGTGAGCGCGTACCGCCTGAACGGCGCGTGGGTCGACCTCGACGGACTGGTGAACGCGCGCGAGCTGCGCGGTCCATCGCTCGACCTGGACGGGCTGCCCTGGCTGACGTCGGTCGTGCGCGGACGCGACATGTGCCGCGCCAGCCTGCTCGGCGCACCGTACGTCTTCGGCACGCCGACGTCGCTGCTCTTCCGCGCCGACGTCGTGCGCCGTCACCCGACGTTCTACGACGAGGGCAGCCTGCACTCCGACAAGTCCGCGTGCTTCGAGGTGCTGCGGGACGCCGACTTCGGGTTCGTGCACCAGGTGTTGACGTACTCGCGCGCGCACGACGAGGACGGCACGGTGACCGCGGCGAGCCAGCAGTTCAACACCTACCTCGCGGGCAACCTCGGCACGCTCACGCGCTACGGGCCGGACTGCCTCGAGCCAGCCGAGTACGCCGAGTGCGTGCGCGAGTATCTCGATCGCTACTACGCCTATCTCGCCAAGAGCCTCCTGTCGCGGCCGGGACGCGAGTTCTGGAAATTCCACCGGACCGCCATGCAGGACGTGGGCTATCCGCTCAGCCGGCTGCGACTCGCGCGCGCCGTGCTCGGCGAAGCCGCGCGTCTGCCGCTGCGCCTGGAGCGGTGCTTCCACGTGCTGCGCCGCCTCCGCCGCCCGCGCGCGAGTGGACGCGAGGACGAGATCCGCCTGATCGTCGGTCGCATGCAGGCGCAGCGGACGGCCAAGGACGCGGACGCGCAGGAAGCGACACGACGGATCGCGACCGCGGCGCGGCGCCGGACGCTCACTTCGCGAGCGGGCGGATCCTGATCTCGGTCACCTCCGCGGTGGCGGGCAGCGTGAGGGCCGCCATCACCATCGTCGCGACGTCGGAGGCCTGCACGAGACGCTCGGGCCGGTAGGGTTGCCCCGCCGCCGCGTGCACGGCCGCTTGCATCGGCGTCGCGGTGCGACCAGGGAAGACGCTGAGCACGCGGATGCCGTCGGCATTCACCTCGTCGCGCAGGCTGTCCGCGAACGCGCGCAGCGCGTGCTTCGTCGCCGCGTACTGGCTCTGCGTCCCCACGGCGCGGACCCCCGACGTCGAGTTCACGAAGACGATCTGACCCCGGCAGCCGCGGACGAGCGGGAGCACCGCGCGCGTGAGCGCGTACGGCGCGCGGAGATTGGTCCGGTACTGCGCGTCGAGGGCGTCGACCCCGGCCCGCTCCACCTCGCCGAGCTCGAGGATCCCCGCGGCGTGAACGAGGACGTCCACACGTGCCGCCTCCTGCGTCAGGCGTCGGAGCAGCTCGCCCACGTCCTCGTCGCGCGTGAGGTCCGCGGCGTGGACGACGGCGCGGCCGCGATCGCCGAAGCTCTCCGCCGTCTCGTGCAGCGCCGGTTGCTTGCGGCCCACCAGCCAGACGATCGCCTCGTGCGCCGCCAGCGCGCGCGCGACGGCGCCGCCAATGCCGCCTCCCGCCCCGGTGACGAGGGCCACGCGTCCGCGGAGCTCGATCACGCCGGCACTCGCAGGAGCTCGTGCGCGAGCAGGACGTCTGCCGCGCGGCGGACGTCCGCGAAGGGAAGCCGGGCCCGCTCGGCGATGTCGAGCAGCGAGTGCCGCCCGTCGCTCTGGTTCAGCACCCAGAGCATCGCCATCTCCGTCGCGCCCGGCCCGCCCATGGCGCGGTAGAGTCCGCGACGGCCGAGCTGCGGCTCTCCGCGCGGCTGCGTGTTGACGTACGTCGCGTTGCCTTCGAGGACGGAGACGATGTCTCGCACGCACGCGGACGACCCGGCGAGCGCAACAGGCGTCACGAAGTCGAGGTTGTCGGCCGACGTGTGGTACTCCGGAAACGAGCCGTGCGCGCCGCGCGAGAGCGAGCCGACGGCCAGATCGAACCCGGGCGAGCCGTACTGCCGCTCGTCGTAGCCGTACGGCGTGAAGTCGACCACGCCGTGGCCCTCGCCCGCGTGCGCCAGCACGTGCGCGGCGGCGCGGTCGATCTCGGTGTCGCCGCGGCGGCTGCGCTTGTAAAGGAACGGTGCGGACCGACCGACGCCGGCCAGCACCAGCCCGTGACGGATCCGGCCCACGCGGGCCTCGTTCCGCGCCAGCCACGTGATGGCGCCGATCGTGCCCGGCGCGAAGATGAACCGGTACGAGTACCGGGGCGTCAGGCGCGCCACGTGCCGGGCCAGCTCCACGGCCACCGCGATGCCGGAGAGGTTGTCGTTGGCGAGCGACGGGTGGCAGACGTGCGCGCTGACGATCACCTCGTCGGCCTCCCGCCCCGGCACGACGCACTCGCCGTAGCTCAGCGCACCGGTGGCGAGCGTCGAATCGATGACGACCTCGTACTCGGCGCTCGCGCCGTGCGCGTCATCCTGCTCGATCGTCGCGAGCTGGCTGGCGGTGAGGCAGAAGCCCCAGTCCTCGCGGTAGTAGCTCGTCCGGTACGGGATCCAGTCGGGATGCGCGGGCAGCGTGTGCAGGTGCGGCCGCAGCGCGGCGAGCGTCATGCGGGCCCGGACGGGCACGCTGTAGCTGACGACGTGCAGGTTGGAAGCGCGAAAGTCGACGAGCCGCTCGCCGCGGGCGTTCGCGATCCAGGCGTCGCGCACGTTCCACTCGCGCGGCACGGTCCAGTCGAGCACGGGTGTGCCGGTGGGGACCTCGTGGCGATCGAGGGCGATGCGCTTGTCGATGGCGTCCAGCGTGGCGCGCACGCCGTTGCCCGTGATGCTGCGGCAGAACGGGTAGAGCTCGGCGACGAGGTCGTACATCTCGTCCCCGACGTCGGGATCGTGCGCGCTCGACGTCGCCGCCTCCGGCGGCACGGTGGTTACGCGGCGATGGGCCGGGCCGCCGGTTCCGACGCGACCGACGTCCCCGCGGCGGCCG
>JBKPPN010000379.1:0-8475 GCA_046733575.1 Candidatus Methylomirabilota bacterium
CGATGAGACCGCCCACGTCGCCGCAGCCGAATCCGAGCTCGGACACGCGCAGTCCCGTGCGGCCGAGGATGCGGGGCTTCACCATGCTCGCGGTCTCCCTTCGCCGCCGCGACGCTCGAGCGCCAGCGTCCCGGCGCGGCGGCACTCGCATAATATAGAACTCGTGCTCACCGTGAACGCCCGCGTCCGAGTCGTGCCTGTCCATCGTGCCGACGACGGGCGCGTCGTGCCGAGATGATGCCGCCCACGCCGTTCCGGATCGCGATTCCCGAGAGCGCGCTCACGGACCTGCGCGACCGCCTCGCGCGCGTGCGATGGCCCGACGAGGTTCCCGGCGCGCGGTGGGAGTACGGGGCCGACCTCACGTTCATGAAGTCGCTCGTCGCCTACTGGCGCGAGCGGTACGACTGGCGCGCGCACGAGAAGACGCTGAACGGCTTCCGTCAGTTCACCGCGCGCGTGGGCGACGTCGACGTGCACTTCATCCACGAGCCCGGCGTGGGTCCGCGTCCGTTCCCGCTGCTCCTCGCCCACGGCTGGCCCGGCTCGGTGTGGGAGTTTCACCGGATCGTCCCCATGCTGACCGATCCCGCCCGCTTCGGCGGCGACCCCGCCGACGCCTTGACGGTGATCGCGCCGTCGCTGCCCGGCTACGGCTTCTCGTTCTCGGCGAACCAGCCACGGTTCGGAATCGTCGAGATCGCGGGTGCGTTCCACACGCTGATGACGACGGCGCTCGGCTACGCGCGCTACGGCGCGCAGGGCGGCGACTGGGGCTCGTTCATCGTCTCGCGCCTCGGGTTCGAGCATCCTGACCACGTGGCCGGAATTCACCTGAACATGCTGCCCGTGATCCCGGAGCGAGGCGCGCCGCCCACCGACGACGAGAAGCGCTACCTCGGCGAGGCGCGCGCCTGGATGCGCGAGGAGAGCGCCTATCAGGCCATCCAGGGCACGAAGCCGCAGACGCTGAGCTACGCCCTCACCGACTCGCCGGTGGGGCTGTGCGCCTGGATCGTCGAGAAGTTCCGGACGTGGAGCGACTGCGACGGCGACGTCGAGCGCGCCTTCAGCAAGGACGTGCTCCTCACCAACGTGATGATCTACTGGCTGACCGGCGCCATCGGCTCGTCGTTCTGGCCGTACTGGCAGTTGCGGCACCGGCCCTGGTTCCCCTCGGCCACCGACCGCGTCACCGTCCCGACCGGTTACGCGGCCTTTCCGCGCGAGATCCTGCGTCCCCCGCGGCGCTGGGCCGAGCGCGCCTACGACCTGCGCCGGTGGACCGACATGCCGTCCGGCGGCCACTTCGCCGCCCTCGAGGCGCCCGAGGGGCTCGCCGCCGACATCCGCGACTTCTTCCGACCGCTGCGCTGACGCGCCGCGGTCCGTTCGGGGACCGCGCGCGGGTCAGAGCGCGGTCACCACGTACGCCGCGTGCTCCAGCGCCGCCAGCTTGCCGCGGAGGTCCTCGGTCACCACCGCGACGATCGTGGCCGGCAGCGCGCCCTCCACGATCACGTGGATCCCGTGCGAGCCTTCGACGTAGCGAACCACGATGCCGTCGATGGTGATCCGGTGGACGTTGAACTCGTCGTCGACGTCGGGCAGCGCGTCGTGACCGATGGCGGGACGGTACAGCCGGCCGAACAGCTCCAGATCCGGGGGCGCGCCGTACGCGCGGGCGAGCTGCTCGAGTTGATCGCGGATCATGGTCTCCATGCTCTCGCGGTGCTCGCGGGCCCAGCGTCGCCCACTGAGCATCGCCGCCGATCGCACTTGCCACAGCCGATTGGGCTGGCCGTCCACGCGCGCGATGCGCCACTGCGTCCATGCACGTTCGGTGAGTCGCTCCCAGCGCCACGTCGCGAGGTCGAGCCGCCAGTCGTCGGGATTCTCGATGAGTTCGCGCTCGACGGGAGTGCCGCGCACGACCTTGCCGCCCTGCACGACGATGGCCCGGCCGTCGTGCGCGAGCGTGGCGTGGTGACGGTGGATCCAGCCCGGAGCAGGAGCGCGGGTCGAGATGCTCGAGATCGCGAACGACGTGAGATCGAGCACGGCGACGAGGGTGACGCCTGGCGTGCGGTCGGCCGGGTAGCCGAGACATCCGACGATCACGACGCGGTCGCCGACCAGCGTGGCGCTGTGGAAATCGGTCGGCGCGAAGACGTCGCGCGGATAGCCGTAGATGTCGGTCCGCCCGTCGGGATGTCGGACGACGACGTCGTTGTAGATGTGGAAGTCCGGGTCGTACGCGTCCTCGTGCTCGCCCGCGACGAGCACGAGGCGACCGTCCGACAGTCGGGTCGAGCTCTGCCCGAACCGCGAGAACGACCAGCCAGGATCGCCACACCCGGACCGCGCGTGACCGAAGTGGCTCGTGGCGGCGTACGCGCTCCACCCGGATTCGATCAGCCATTCCCACACCGGGTTGTTCAAGCGCTCCGGATTCGAGCGCCCGAAGCGCGGCGATCGCCACGCGCGGAACAGCGCGTCCGTCACTGAGGGCGGCGGGTCCCGTCGCGGCTCCGCGTCCTGCCCGGTCGGGTCAGCGCTCATCGACGCGCTCGACAGCCTCGCGGCCCCTGTCGAAAATTTTTACCGCGCATGCCCGCATGGACCATGCCTTCCGCGCGTTCTTCGCCGTTTCCGGGATCCGCGCAAACGGCGCGTGACGCCAGCTTTGATACGCAGGCGCTGCGTGGACGAAGAACGACGAGAATCCGCTGACTTCGTCCGCTGTGCGCATTGGCCTCGTGGTTGTACATCGACACCGCCGCGCCACGTCGGCGTGCCGTCAGCAGGGCTCGGAGTGGAAGGAGGCAGGTCGTGGGGAGACTTTTGGAACGTCCTCGAGGGCAGCGCGGTATATCGGAACCGTCGCGGGCGTGATGGCGCTCGCGATCGCGTCGGTTGCGGGCGCGACCACCATCACGTACAGCACGCCAACGGGCAGCACCCTGGGCGGATTGCCGGTGTCCGCCACGGCCACGTTCACGACCGGGACCGATTCGCTCGAGATCACGCTGACGAATCTCCAGACGAATCCCACCAGCGTGATCCAGAACCTGAGCGACCTCGCCTTCATCCTCAGCAGCGGGCAGACGTCGGGGACGCTCACGTCGAGCTCGGGGCTGGAGCGCGACGTCGCGGCGAACGGCACGTTCACCGATGGCTCGGTCGTTTCCACGGGATGGGAGCTGGAGACGTCGGGTTCGGGTCTGCGGCTTCACGTGCTCGGCACGGCGATCGGCCCCGCTCACACGATCATCGGCGGGCCCGACGGCTCGAACGTGTACAGCAACGGCAACGGCAGCATCACCGGCAACGGGCCGCACAATCCGTTCCTCGCCGGCACCGTGACATTCGATCTCACCATCCTCGGTCTCACGGCGGACTCGACCGTCACGGGCGTCACGTTCTCCTTCGGCACGACGGAGGGCAACAATGTGCCGGGCGATTGCGGGGATTGCATCCCGCGTGTGCCGGAGCCCGATTCCGCAACGCTCTTCGTGATCTCGGGCGTGCTGGTCGCGATCCTCACGACTCAGCTTCGCCGGACCGGCAGCATCGAGGTCTAGCCGACCCGGGGGCTACGCGGTCCCCACCCGACTCCGGGGCGGCGCGGCGAACGGCCGCGCCGCCCCGCGCGTCACGAGCGACCTTCCCGGAACGCCTCGCAGTGACCTCTACGGACGTTCGCGCGGGTGACCCAGCTGGCCCCGGATCTCGCCCGTCGGAAACAGGGTCGTGTGGACATTCGCGTAAGCGGCGCGGGCGTGCATCGCCTCGATCATCTCCGCGAGGCCGACCGCGCCTGCATCGATGCCCTGCGCCGGGCGCGGGATGACATCTGCCGCGGTGAGCGTCCCCCGGATGGTGGCGGGAGCGGGAGGGCAGGGTTGAGGAAGCGGCACACCGGAGGGCGGGGGAGTCAGGTTCGTGCAGAGAAAGAGCACGATCATCCCGCTGATGGCGGGACGGCCGAAGTGGATGTGAGCCTGCGTGACCGGCGACGAGAGGTCCCGGTACGTCAGCTCGTAATCGATCGCCGTGCCGCCGTGAACGATCTTCGCCGTGAACTCCCCGCTGCCGCTGGTGTTGATGGTCAACGGCGTCTCCTGGTAGCCGCTCAGCCGCGTCCTGAACTCCTCGGCGCTGACGGGAGCGACCACGGCGATCAACAACCCTGCGGCGAGCACGCTGGACAGCCTGATCGTCTGCTTCATCATGCGACTCCTTGTCGGAATGTGAGATCCAGGGCATCTGAGACGCGGTCTGGCGATGACGTCCGATCCGGCGTCAGGGTTCGTGCGAGCCACGACGATGGGCCGGGCCCGCCGTCATGTCAAGGAGGCGCCGCGCCGTGAACGGGCGAGACGCGCGAGTCCCGCGCGCGCTACACGTGATTGCGGAGCATCAGCTCGCGAGGATGCGGATTCAGATAGACCTGGTCGGCCAGGTACGTCACGCCGAGACGCCGGACGTGATGCTTGACGAGCGTGATCGGCACCACGAGCGGCACCAGTCCCGCGCGGTACGCCTCGAACGTCTCGAGCAGCTCCGCGCGCTCGTCGGCGGAGAGATCACGCTTGAAGAAGCCTGCCATGTGCTGCAGTACGTTGACGTGCCGTGCGCGGGACGCCGGCACGGCGAGCGCGTCCGCGAGCCGGGCGCCGTACTCCGCGAACAGCGGGCGCGGCGTCGTCGTGCCCGCGCCGGCGACGAGACGTCCGAGGGCGTGGTACATCGACGGACTGTGCGCGAGCACGGCGTACTTCTGTCGCGCGTGGAAGGCCACGAGATCGCGGAGCCGGGGACGGTCGGCGGTGAACCTGCGCCAGCGCGCCGCCGCGAAGATCCGCTCCACGAAGTTCTCGCGCAGCCGCGCGTCGGTGAGACGGCCTTCCTCCTCGACGGGAAGCGCGGGGAGGTGCTCGACGACGGCGGCCGCGTACAGACCGCGGCCCACGCGGCCGGGCTGCCCGTCCTCGCCGTAGACCCGCACGCGGAACAGCCCGCACGAGGGCGAGGCGCGCTTGAGCACGTAGCCGTCGAGACCGAACGTCGCCAGCTCGCGCGCCTTGGCGGCGGAGAAGCGTCGCATGCGCGCCGAGAGATCCTCGCCCGTTCGCTCGACGACGAGCCGCGGCGCGTCCTCGCGCCCGACGAGCCGGATGGTGTCTCGCGGGGTGCCGAGCCCGATCTCCACCTCCGGGCATACGGGCACCCACTCCACGAAGGGGCCGAGGGTGTCTGCCAGGAAGCTGTCGCGCTTGTGACCGCCGTCGTAGCGCACCCGCTCACCGAGCAGACACGCCGACACGCCGAGACGGACGGTGAAGCGCTCGCCTTCGTGCATGGACTCGCTTAGTCTACGCGGGAGGAGAAGTGGCCCATGCCCACCATCGCGGCCGATCGTCTGGAGCGCATCACGCGCGACATCTTCACCGCGCACGGCACCCCCGAAGACGACGCGGCGTGGGTCGCGACGCTGCTGGTGCGCGCGAATCTGCGCGGCCACGACTCGCACGGCGTGATCCGGGTGCCGCAGTACGTGCGCTCCCTGCAGAGCGGCGAGATCAACCCCAAGCCCTCCATCACCGTGAAGGACGAGACGGCGGTGATCGCGCGGATCGACGGTGATCTCGGCTTCGGTCAGGTGGTCGGTCGTCGCGGCGCCGAGGTCGCGGTCGCCAAGGCGCGCGCCCACGGCCTGTCGGCGGTGACGCTCAAGCGCACGAACCACGTCGGCCGTCTCGCCGACTACGGCGAGCTGGCGGCGGCGCAGGGCTGTCTCGCGCTGCTGTGGGCCAACGTGCCGACCGCGCTCAACGTCGCGCCGTGGGGCGGCGCGGCGCGACGGCTCGGAACCAACCCGCACGCGGTCACCGTGCCGGGGAAGGATGGAACCGTCGCGATGTCGGTCGATTTCGCGACGAGCGTCATTCCGGAGGGCAAGCTCCGTGTCCGCTACAATCGCGGCGAGGCCGCGCCACCCGGCGTGATGCTCGACGGCGCGGGTCGCCCGTCGACCGATCCGCGCGCGTACTACACGGAGCCGCCGGGCTCGCTCGTGCCCGCGGGCGAGCACAAGGGCTACGCGCTCGGTCTCGCCGTCGAGGTGCTCGCGGGGATCCTCTCCGGCACCGGCGCGGCCCGCGCAGGCAAGGGCCCGATGCACAACGGCACCATGATCGTCTGCCTCGACGTCCGACGATTCCTGGCCCTCGACGACTTCCACGACCAGGTCGCGGCGCTCTTCGGCTTCGTCCGCAGCGCCCCGCTCGCGGCCGGCGCGCGCGAGATCCTGATTCCCGGCGACCCCGAAGCCCGCATGACGGCCGAGCGCCGCGCGACCGGCATCCCCATCGAGGACGAGACCTGGCGCCAGATCACCGCCTGCGCCGACGGGGCTGGCGTCACCGTGAGTTCATGAACATGACTCGCCATTTGCGGGCGTCGCGCCCCCTGTGAGGAGATGATGCTCGACGTCGTGACGATGAAGGAGATCGACGCCATCTTTGCCGTGACCGATGCGCTCGGCATTCATCGCGAGCAGCTCACGATTCCGCTCGGGCCGGCGACGCCCGGGCGCGTGCGCCGCCTGCCGAGCGGAAAGCTCGAGATCGTCGTCGACGCGGAGACGCCGATCGAGGAGTGGGTCAAGACGTTGCCCGGGTTGATCGCCGCGGCGCAGGGGAGGTGACCGGGGCGCCCGTCGTCCCGCGTCTTCGCCGCGACCTCGGCTTCGCCGCGCTCGTCGCGCTCGTCTTCTTCCACGTCAGCGGCGGTCCCTACGGCATCGAGGACGTCGTCCCCCAGTTCGGGCCGGAACTCGCGCTCGTGCTCCTCGTGCTCACCCCGCTCCTGTGGAGCTTGCCCGTGGCCATGGTGATGGCCGAGCTGGCGTCCGCCATGCCCGACGAGGGCGGCTACGTCACGTGGACGCGCCGCGCCTTCGGGCCGTTCTGGAGTTTCCAGGTCGGGTGGTGGAGCTGGATCGACAGCTTCATCGACGTCGCGGTCTATCCCGCGCTCGCCGTGGAGTACGCGGGATACTGGTGGCCGGGGATGTCACCGCTCGCGCGCGCGCTCTTCGTCCTCGCCTTCGTGCTGCTCCTGACCGTGCTCAACGTCGTCGGGGTCAGACCCGTGGGTCGCGCCGCCGTCGCGCTCGCCGTGCTCGCGCTGCTCCCCGTGCTGACGCTCGTCGTCGTCGGGCTCACCACGGTGTCGACGGTCCCGTGGCGACCGTTCGCGGCGGCGGGCGAGCGCATGACGACGGGCATCGCGCTCGGCCTCGCCGTCGTCATGTGGAACTACTCGGGATGGGACACGCCCTCCACCACGCTCGGCGAGACGCGCACGCCCGAGCGGACGTTCCGTCGCGCGCTGTTCGTCGCTCTTCCGCTCATCACGGCGGCGTACCTGCTTCCCGTCGGCGTGGTCCTGGCCAGCGGCGCCACGACGTGGACGACGTGGGGCACGGCGGGATTCCCGATGCTCGCTCACGCCGTGGGCGGCCCCTGGCTCGCTCACGTCGTCGCGGCGGGCGCCGTCCTGGCCGCGGCGGGTCAGTTCGTGTCGCAGCTGCTCACGAATTCGCGGCTGCCCTTCGTGCTCGCGCGCGACGGTCAGATGCCGCTCGTGCTGGCCAGGCTCCACCCGCGCTTCCAGACGCCGTGGCTGGCCGTGCTCGTCTCCGCCGCGATCTACGCCGCGCTGGCCGGGTTCGGCTTTCGCGATCTCATCGTCCTCAACATCTGGCTCTACTCGCTCAGCCTGATCGTCGAGCTCGCGGCGTTCATCGCGCTGCGGGTGCGCGAGCCGTCGATGCCCCGTCCGTGGCGGGTGCCGGGCGGAGCGACGGTCGCGTGGCTGGCGGCCGGGGTGCCGGCCGCCTTGTCGGCCCTCGCGATGGCGACGGCGGGGTGGCGCACCACGCTGGCGGGCGTTATCGCCGCCGCGAGCGGTCCCCTCGCGTACGCGCTGTTCGCCGCCCGTCCGCGCTGACGCCTTCGTCGATCACGTCCGCGAGCGCGGCGAGCGTGTCGAGCGACCCCACGTACGACTTCCAGGCGACGGCCACGTGATCGGGCTGCTCGCCCGGCGGCGTCACCGGGTACATCACCACGCTCACGTTCGGACCGGGCAGGAGACAGCCACCCGCGCATCCTCGTCGCAGGCTGACGCGCGCGTCAAGGCCGCGCGCGCCGATGCTCATCTCGAGCGCGGCGCACACCGCCTCGGCGTCGAGTCGTCGCGGCGTCTCGCCGCGCTCGACGGGCAGCCGCACGGTCCCGCGCTCGCGCGGACACACGCTGATGACGAGCCGTCTCGGCCGTGCGCGGTCGGCATCCGTCACGGCACACGCCGTGCCGCGAGTCGCGCCGCCGCGGTGACCGCGTCGAGGGCGGGCGCGCGCCAGCGTGCGCCCAATCCGCGCCGCTGCACCGCGCGCTGCACGCC
>JBKPPN010000380.1:0-7998 GCA_046733575.1 Candidatus Methylomirabilota bacterium
GCGGCGCATCGCGCGCTGCCGGGCTCACGCCTCGTGCTGATCGACGGCGCGGCGCACGGGCCCTACGCCGAGAAGCCGGAGGCCTTCAACGCCGTCGTCCTGGATTTCCTCGCCGGTCGTCCGGGCACGTATCAGGCGCCCGACGTCACGTATCGCTGAATCAGGGGAGAGCTGCATGAACGCGACCATCGTGTCCGCCGACTCGCACGTGCTGGAGCCGTTCGACCTCTGGGAGAAGACGCTCGGCGCGCGCTACGGCGACCGCGTCCCCCGCCTCGTCTCGCGCTTCGAGGGACGCGACGGCCGGTTCTTCTTCTGCGGCAAGGAGGCCTGCGTTCTCGAGGAGCTGGTGCAGGTCGACGCCGAGGGCGACCGCGTGGGCGAGCTCCTGCAGGCGGGCTGGGACCCCGCGCTGCGACTCCGCTGCATCGACAAGGATGGCGTGAGTGCCGAGGTCGTCCACGCCACGTGGACGCTCTACGCCATGCGCGCGCCCGATCCCGACCTCGTTCGCGACTGCTGCCGCGTGTTCAACGATTGGCTCGCGGAGTACTGCAGCCACGACCCGCGTCGCCTCGCCGGCGTGGCCATGATCCCCATCGACAACCCGGAGTGGGGCGTGCGGGAGCTGGAGCGCGTGGTGAAGCGCGGACTCCGCGGCGCGCTCGTCCACACCCGGAATCCGGAGGGCACGCCGCCGTACCGCGATCCCGTCTACGACCCCTTCTGGCGCGCCGCGGAGTCGATGAACGTGCCCGTCACCCTGCACATCATCACGGGCCGCGCGCGCGACCCGTACACGCTGCACGGCGACGAGCGCAGCGAGGCGGCCCGGGTCTCGATGGAGATCGGCATGGAGATCTTGCCCGTGCTCTCCAACGAGTTCATCTTCGGCGGCATCCTGGACCGCTTTCCGCGCCTGAAGCTGGTGCTGGGCGAGTACGAGGCGAACTGGGTGCCCTACTTCAAGTTCCGCGTGCAGCGGGCCATCCGGCTCTTCACCACCGACTTCGGCCTGCGCAAGCCCGCCCGCGAGGTCGATCAGTACATGCGCGACAACGTCTGGCTGGGCGTGATCAACGATCCGCTCGCCATGCAGCGCCTTCCCGAGATCGGCGCCGATCGGATCCTCTGGGGTTCCGACTTTCCACATCCCCCCTGCACGTATCCCCGGACCCACGAGATCCTCGACAGCATGCTCGCCGGGCTCGCCCCCGACGTGCAGCGCAAGATCGTGGGCGAGAACGTCATCCCGCTCTACGGCTTCTCGCTGTGAGCGGCAAGGAGACCTTCATGCGTCGTCTCGTCGTGAACGGAACGCTGATCGACGGCACGGGCAAGCCGCCCGCGCCGCTCGCCTGGCTCGAGATCGCCGACGGCCGCATCGCGCGGATCGAGACCGATGCGCAGGCGCCTCGCCCGTCGGGCGTCGACGTGGTCGTCGACGCGCGCGGCGCGACCGTCATGCCCGGGCTCATCGACGCCCACTGCCACATCACCTACGGCGAGGTCCGGACGGAGGAGGAGCAGGACCTCTACACGTCGGCGGAGTACCGCGCCATCCGCGCGGTGTGGAACGCGCGCAAGGTCCTGCAGGCGGGCGTGACGTCGATGTCGGACCCGGGCGGGTCGTGGAACGTCGGCGTGGCCGTCCGCGACGCCATCCGCGCCGGGATGTACCCCGGGCCGCGCGTGACCACGGCAGGCCGGTTCCTCACCTCTCACACCGGCCTCGCCGACTTCTATCCGACGTGGGTGGGCGCGCCGCCCTCGAGCGTCGGCGCGCTGACGAATTCCGTGCCGGAGATGTTGACCGAGATCCGCGCCCAGGCCAAGAACGGCGTCGACTTCATCAAGGTGGCGGCGAGCGGGGAGTCCGCCACGCTCACGCCGGGCGGAGGCAGCGTGCCCGGGTTCCGGCGCGAGGAGCTGACGCTCATCGCCGACGAGGCGCACCGCCTCGGCAAGCGCGTCACCGCGCACGCGCGGAGCGGCGTGGCCGTGGTCGACTGCATCGACGCCGGGCTCGACTGGATCATGCACGGCGACTACATGACGCGCGAGCAGGCCGATCGGCTCGCCGCGAGCGGCATCCCGCTCTGTCCCACCCTCACGCTGCTCGCGAACTCGGCGGAGTGGGGCGCCACCGTCGGCGCGTCGACGGTCCGGGTGGATCGCTTCAAGCGCAACCTGGAGCAGGCCGTGAGCGCGCTCGAGTACGCGCACCGGCAGGGCGTGACCTTCATGTGCGGGACCGACTCCGGCTTCGCCATCACGCCCTACGGCGAGTGGCACGCCCGCGAGATGGAGGTGTTCGTGAAGTACCTCGGCATGCGGCCCATCGACGCCATCGTGTGCGGCACGCGGAACTCGGCGTTCGCCGTCGATCGCGACAGCGTCGGGACGCTCGAGCCGGGCAAGTGGGCCGACGTGCTCGTGGTGGACGGCGATCCGCTCGAGGACATCCGCCTGCTGCAGGACCGCGCGCGCTTCCGCGCCATCCTGCAGGGCGGCGAGCTGGTCGATCGCACGCCAGCGTCCTCTGTCCAGAAGTGGGCGTGGGAGCGGGCCATGATCATGACCACGAACGAGCTGCGCTACGAGACCGTGTACGGCGGCGCGTCGACGCGCTGAGCGAGGAGAGCGAACGAGGATGAGTTACAAGACGATCACGAATCCCCACGCGGGCAAGGGCTGGAAGATCTTCGAGGGCTCCAAGGTCAACCAGCTGATCCACTCCGACGCCGTGCGCATCGACTTTCCCGACCACTCGATGATCTACGTCTCGGGCAAGACGGCCACGGACGAGAAGGGCAACGTGGTGGGCGTGGGCGACATGCGCGCCCAGACCAAGCAGGTCTTCAAGAACATCGGCAAGATCCTGGCCGAGAACGGCGCCACCATCGACGACATCGTGCGCGTGCGCGTCTACGTCCAGGACCTGACGCGGGAGCGGTTCTGCGAGATCCACGAGGCGCGCGCGGAGATCTTCAAGCAGGAGCACTACCCCGCCAGCACGCTGGTCGAGGTGAAGAGCCTCGTGCGCGAGGGCGCGCTCATCGAGGTCGACGCCGACGCCGTGATCATGCGGAACAAGTCGTGAGGCGGCTCCTCGCCGTCCTGTTCCTCGCCGTCGTCGCGGCGGCGATGCCCGGCGTGGCCGGCGCGCAGGCGCCCGCCCGAGGCGGGACGCTGCGCATCGCCGGCATCTCGGAGCCGCCCACGCTGAATCCCGCGCTCAGCACGGGCATCGGTCCCGCCATCATCGGGGCCAAGGTCTTCAGCGGTCTCCTGGAGTACGACTGGGACTTCGTGCCGAAGCCGCTCGTGGCCGAGCGGTGGGAGGTCTCGAAGGACGGCCTTCGCTACACGTTCCAGCTCCGCAAGGACGTGACCTTCCACGATGGCAAGCCGCTGACGTCGGCCGACGTGAAGTTCAGCGTGGAGAGCGTGCTGCGGCCGATGCACCCGCGCGGGGCGGCGAACTTCGGTCAGGTCGAGGCCATCGAGACGCCCGATCCGTACACGGTGGTGTTCCGGCTGAAGCAGCCGTACGCGGCCTTCCTCGCCGTGTTCCACCCGTCGGAGTCGCCCATCCTGCCCAAGCACCTGTACGAGAACACCGATATCCGCAACAATCCGTACAACGCCCGGCCGGTCGGCAGCGGTCCGTTCAAGTTCGTGGAGTGGGTGAAGGGCAGCCACGTGACCGTCGAGCGGAACGACAAGTACTTCCGCGCGGGACAGCCGTACCTCGACCGCATCGTGTGGCAGACCATTCCCGACGCCGCCGGGCGCGTGGCCGCCTTCGAGGCGGGGCAGGTGGACGCCGTCGCGTTCAGCGGCATCCCGAACGTCGAGGCGGCGCGCGTGAAGGCGCTGCCCAACGTCGCCTACACGACGCGGGGCTACGAGTTCCAGTCGCCCATGATGTGGCTCGAGATGAACCTGCGCCGTGCGCCCATCAGCGACGTGCGGGTGCGCCGGGCCATTGCGCACGCCATCGACAAGAATTTCGTCCTGCAGAACATCTGGTTCGGGATCGGCAAGGTCGCGACGGGGCCGATGAGCAGCGCGCACAAGGCGTACTACACGGCCGAGGTGCCCGTCTACGAGTACAGCCTCGACAAGGCCAACCGGCTCCTCGACGAGGCCGGCCTCAAGCGCGGCCCGGACGGCGTGCGCTTCAAGATCACCGAGGACTTCCTGCCCTACGGCGACGAGTGGACGCGGCTCTCGGAGTACATCCGCGAGCAGCTCAAGAAGATCGGCGTGGAGGCCACCATCCGGAACTCCGACTTCCCCGGCTTCCTGAACCGGGTCTTCACCCAGTACGACTACGACATCGCGTCGAACTTCGTGGGCAACATGTCCGACCCGTCCATCGGCATGCCGCGCTACTACGTGTCGACGATGGCCAAGCCCGGCGTGCCGTTCGTCAACTCCATGGACTACAAGAACCCCGAGATCGACAAGCTGTTCGCGCAGGCCGCCCAGGAGCTGGCGTCCGCGAAGCGACGTCAGCTCTTCGCGCAGATCCAGCGCACGCTCATGACCGACCTGCCGCTCCTGCCGCTCCTCGAGCTGCAGTTCACGACCTTCACCAACGCGGACCTCGACGGCGTGGTGGCCAGCCCCTTCGGCGTGTACGACTCGTTCGACCGCACGTACTGGAAGAAGCCGAAGAAGTAGCGGGGATGCCCTCCCTCGGCGCCCTCGTGGCGCGGCGCGTGCTGCAGGCCGTGCCGTTGCTGCTGGGCGCCGTGGTCCTGAACTTCCTGCTGATCCACCTCGCTCCGGGCGATCCCGCCCGCACGCTGGCGGGCGAGTCGGGCGCCGCGACGCCCGAGGTCGTCGACCAGCTCCGCCGTGACTTCGGTCTCGACCGGCCGCTCGTCGAGCAGCTCCTGCGCTACGTCGGCAAGGTGGCGCAGGGGGATCTCGCCTACTCGTTCCGTCTCCGCGAGCCAGTGTCCTCGCTCATCGCGGCGCGACTGCCGCCCACGCTGCTGCTCATGGTGAGCGCGTTCCTGCTCGCCTTCGTGGGCGGCGTCGGCCTCGGCGTGCTGGCCGCGCGTCGCGCAGGGACCTGGCTCGGGACGGCGATCTCCGTGACGGCGCTGCTCGCGTACGCCACGCCCAGCTTCTGGTTCGCCCTCATGCTGATCGTCGTCTTCGCGGTGAAGCTGCAGTGGCTGCCGACATACGGGATGGCGACGGTGGCGAGCGGCAAGACGGGCATCGCGTGGGCCGTCGACGTGGCCACGCACCTGGTGCTGCCCGTGGTGACGCTGGGCCTGTTCTATCTCTCGCTCTACGCGCGGGTCACGCGGGCCAGCATGCTGGAGGTGATGCGGCAGGACTTCGTCACCGTCGCGCGGGCCAAGGGCCTGGGCGAAGGGCGCGTCGTGTACCGCCACGTGCTCCGCAACGCGCTCCTCGGCGTGACGACCCTGGCCGGGCTGCAGGTGAGCCAGATGATCGGCGGCTCCGTGCTCATCGAGACGGTCTTCGCGTGGCCGGGAATGGGTCGCCTGCTCTTCGACTCCGTCGTGCAGCGCGACTACCCGGTGCTGCTCGGCGTGCTCGTCGTGTCGACACTCGTGGTCATCGTGATCAACCTCCTCACCGATCTCGCCTACGGGTTCATCGACCCCAGGGTGCGCCTGGGATGAGGTGGCGGCGATGAGGCGCTGGCGACGCTTCCGGAACAACCGCGGCGCCCTCGTCGGCCTCGGCTTCCTGGTCGTGCTCGTGCTCGTCACGCTGACCGCCGCGCTGGCGTCGTCGCGCGACCCCTGGGGCATCGTGAGCCGGCCGTTCTCACCGCCGAGCTGGCAGTTTCCCCTCGGCACGGACACGCTCGGGCGCGACGTCCTGATGGGCATCGTGCACGGGGCGCGGGTGTCGCTGCTCATCGGTCTCGGCGCCGCCGCGGTATCGACGCTGATCGGTGTCGCGGTGGGCAGCGTGGCCGCGTATCACGGCGGCGTGGTCGACGACGTGCTCATGCGGGTGGCGGAGTTCTTCCAGATCGTCCCCGCCTTCGTCCTCGCGCTCGTCCTCGTCGCGATCTTCACGCCGACGCTGCCCATCATCGTGCTCGCCATCGGGGTGGTGGCGTGGCCGGCCATGGCGCGGCTCGTGCGCGCGGAGTGCCTGTCGCTGCGCGCACGCGACTTCGTCGCCGCCGACCGCGCCCTGGGCGCGAGCGACGTCTCCGTGATGGTGCGGACGATCCTGCCCAACGCGCTCCCGGTGATCCTCGTGTACGCGTCGCTGCTCGTGGCCACGGCGATCCTGTTCGAGTCGAGCCTGAGCTTTCTGGGACTCGGCGATCCTCGCTACATCACGTGGGGCTACATGATCGGCGCGTCGCGCAGCGTCTTCCGCCTCGCGTGGTGGATGCCGGCCTTCCCCGGCGTCGCGATCCTGCTCACCGTGCTGAGCATCAACCTCGTCGGCGACGGGCTGAACGACGCGCTGAATCCCCGCGCGGAGCGCTGAGCGAACCGAGCGTCACCCCTGCGCCGCCGTCTGCTCGGAAGAGGCGGTCCGGTCCTCGCGCCGTCCGCCCAGACGACCCAGGCCGATCACCACCACGATCGTCAGCGCGATGAGCAGCGACGACACCGCGGTGATGGTGGGGTCGTACTCGAGGCGGATGCCGTCCCACATCCGCTTCGGCAGCGTGACGGCCGTCGAGCCGCTGATGAAGATCGCGATCACGACCTCGTCGAACGATGTCAGGAACGCCAGCGCGGCGGCGACGGCGACGCCGGTGCGGACGAGGGGCAGCGTGACCAGCACGAAGGCCCAGAACCGCGAGGCGCCCAGACTGAGCGCGGCGCGCTCGTAGGCGGGATCGATGCCGCGCAGGGTGGCGGTCAGGATCAGGAAGACCTTCGGGATGGCGAGCACGGAGTGCGCCGCGATCAGCCCCCACACGCTGCCGACGAGCCGCAGCTTCGCGAACGCGAAGTAGAGCGCGGTCGCGACCACGATCACGGGCACGATCATGGGCGACACCACGAAGGCCTGCAGCAGCTGCCGGCGGCGGATGGCACCGCGCACGAAGCCGAACGCGGCCAGCGTGCCGAGCGGGGTCGCCACCAGGGCCACCGCGGCGGCGACCTCGAGGCTCAGCAGCGTGGGCTGGATCCAGTCGGCGCGCCCGAAGTACTCGCGGTACCAGCGCAGCGAGAGCGACGGCGGCGGAAACTGCAGGAACGACGCACTGCTGAACGAGAGCGGGACGATCACGAAGACCGGCACGACGAGCAGGAAGAGCACGAGGGCGCAGACGCCGCCATAGACCAGGCGCATGTCAGGCGTCCACGCAGGGTGGACGCATCTCAGGCGTCCACGCAGAGTGGACGCATCTCAGGCGTCCACAGAGAGTGGGCGCATCTCAGGCGTCCACGCAGAGTGGACGCATCTCAGGCGTCCACGCGGAGTGGACGCATCTCAGGCGCCCACGGACAGGCGGTCGACACCGAGCAGGCGCTCGTAGACGACGTACATGGCGATCACGGTGACGAGGAGCACCAGGGCGAGGGCGGCCGCGAGCGGCCAGTCGAGCAGCGCGGTC
Source organism: Candidatus Methylomirabilota bacterium (assembly GCA_046733575.1). Classification (GTDB taxonomy): domain Bacteria; phylum Methylomirabilota; class Methylomirabilia; order Rokubacteriales; family CSP1-6; genus JBKPPN01. Next base: position 7,592 of record JBKPPN010000380.1, read on the forward strand.
ACCTGCGTCTCGATGAGCTGAGCGATCCACACGTCGCCCAGTCCGCCCAGCAGCGCGGGGACGATGAAGAAGCCCACCGACAGGATGAACACGAGGAGCGACCCCGCCGCGATGCCCGGGACGCTGAGCGGCACGAACACGCGCCAGAACGCCTGCGCCGGCCGCGCGCCGAGCGACGAGGCGGCGCGCACGTAGGCGGGATCGATGGTCTTCATGGCGCTGTAGAGGCTCAGGATCATGAAGGGCAGCAGGACCTGCACCATTCCCAGGACGACCGCGAAGAGGTTGTTGAGCAGCGGCAGCGGCTTCGTCACCAGCCCGAGCGTCGTGACGAGCGCGTTGAAGGGACCGCTGTGGCCGAGCACGATCATCCACGCGTACGTCCGCACGAACAGGCTCATCGAGAA
>JBKPPN010000381.1:0-7917 GCA_046733575.1 Candidatus Methylomirabilota bacterium
TGGAGGGGCCGGTCGTCGACTACCTGCAGGGCGCGTTCGCGGAGAACTGGATGGAGGCGACGGGCGAAGTGCTCGTCGGCCCGGAGTACTTCGGGACGTGGAAGACCAATCCGGCCGGGGCACGCGCCCAGGTGGTGAAGAGCTCGCCGTCGGGCGGCGGGGATGCGATGTACCGGCTGTTCCTGCTCGCGCTGGCCTCCGCGCGCCACTCGATCCTGCTGTCGAACCCCTATTTCCTGCCCGACTCCGCCATGCGCGACGCGATGGAGCGGGCCGCGAAGCACGGCGTGGCGGTGAAGATCCTCGTGCCGGGCGTGGTGGATCACGAGCTCGTGCGCCAGGCGAGTCGGGCCGGCTTCGGTCGGATGCTCCGCGCCGGGATCCAGGTCTACGAGTACCGGGACGCGCTCCTGCACGCGAAGACCATGGTGGTCGACGGCGCGTGGGCCACGGTGGGCAGCACGAACTTCGACAACCGCTCCTTCGCGCTCAACGAGGAGATCAACGTGGCCGTGTACGACCCGGCCGTGGCGGGGCGCCTCGAGCAGGCGTTCGCCGACGACCTGCATCACGCCGCGCGCGTCGACTACGAGACGTGGGCCCGACGTCCCGTGCGCGAGCGCGTCTTCGAAGTCCTGAGCCTGCCGATCCGGAACCTCCTCTGAGGCTTGTTACACTGACGCCATCCCTCGAGGAGGTGTGCATGGATCGCCGTCTGTCGTCGCTGGCCGAGCAGTACGCCGCATCCGTCATCGGGCGTCGCGAGTTCCTGCGTCGCGCCGCCGTCGTCACGGGCAGCACGGCGGCCGGACTGCACGTGCTGCGTCGCATGGCGGGGGCGCAGGCGCGCACCAAGCTGCGCGTGTGGCTCTTCAAGAGCTTCGTGACGGGCAGCAACGACGTGCTGGCGCGACAGATCGAGACGTGGGCCAAGGATCGCAAGGTCGACGTCGAGGTGGACTGGGCCACGTTCGGCGATCGGGAGCCCAAGTTCGTCGCCGCGATCGAGGCCGGCAATCCTCCCGACCTCGCGGAGATGAACATCTTCGGCCCCATGCGCTACAAGCCGGTGCTGCGCGACGTCAGCAAGCTGGCGGGCGATCTCGCGCGCGCCAAGGGCGGATTGTTGCCCTTCGCGGAGCAGGCCACGAAGGTCGACGGCAAGTTCCTCGGCGTCCCCCGGTACGCGATGATCAGCGTCTTCTACATCCGTCGCGATGTCATGGAGGCGAAGGGCCTCAAGCCGCCGAGGGTCTACGAGCCTGACGTCGTCGAGTTCGCCAGGAAGGCGCAGGACCCGAGCAAGGACCTCTGGGGCTTCGGGCAGACACTCAATCGCTCCGACGACGGCGACGGCTTCATGCAGAACCTCCTGTGGAGCTACGGAGGCGGCAGCTGGGACAAAGAAGGCAAGCCGGCGCTCAACACCGGCTTGCGCGACGCGAACCTGAGGGCGCTGCGCTTCGCGGTCGAGACCATCCAGAAGCACAAGATCCAGCCCCCGGGCGTGATGGGATGGACCGACGTCTCGAACAACGAGGCGTACATGGCGGGCAAGCTCGCCACCACGAACAACGGCGCGAGCCTCTACTACGCGATGGTCACCAAGAAGCACGAGCTCGCGCCGAAGACGCTGCTCGTGCTGACGCCGGGCGGGCCCGCGGGCAGCTTCGTCGGCTCGAGCTGCTACAACTGGGGCATCTTCAACAAGACGAAGTCGGCCGACCTCTGCGAGGACCTCATTCGCTACGTCGAGGACGAGGCGCAGTTCACCGAGTACCTGAAGGTGTCGGTCGGACAGGCCGGGCCGGTGTACAAGGGGCGCGCGGACAATTCGTACTGGAAGTCGGATCCGAACTTCGACGCCATCCTGCAGAACATCCTGCGCTCGGTGCCCGTCGGCTATCCCGGCCCGATCACGCCGGCTGCCGTCGAGGCGCAGGCGCAGCACATCCTGACCGACATGGCGGGACGCGTGGTGACGGGCGGGCTGGCGCCCGAGGCGGCGCTGAAGGAGGCGCACGACCGGATCGTCGAGATCGCCACCCTGCGCCGGTGAGCACGATCGCGTCGGCGCGGCCCGCGCTCGCGGGGCCGACCTTGCGCCGCGTGCTGGGGCGCGACTACCGCCTCGGCTACGTCTTCACGCTCCCCATCGTGCTCCTCGTGCTGGCCCTCGTCGCGTACCCGTTCCTGTACGCGGTCTACCTCAGCATGACACGAAAGTTCGTCGGCCTGCCGCCCGTGTTCGTGTGGCTGGACAACTACGTCCGTCTCGCGCACGACGGCTTCTTTCGGCGCGCGGTCGTGAACAGCCTGATCTTCACCTTCGGCTCCGTGGCCGCCAAGCTCGTCATCGGCATGGTCATGGCCGTCGTGCTGAACTCCTCGATCCGCGGACGCAACGTCTTCACCGGCGTGCTGCTGGTGCCGTGGGTCGCGCCCACCGTCGTGACCGCGCTGAACTTCCTGTGGATCTTCGACTACAGCCTGGGCGTGCTGAACTACCTGCTCGTCCGCGTTCTCCACGTGCTGCCGCAGGGCGTGGGCTGGCTGAGCGAGGCGGGTGTGGCCATGGCGTCGGTGGTCGCGGTCAACATCTGGCGCGGCTTCCCCTTCTTCGGCATCAGCTTCCTCGCCGGGCTCAAGGCGATTCCCGCGGAGCTGTACGAGGCCGCCTCGGTCGACGGTGCGGGCGCGCTGGCGCGCTTCCGCCACGTGACCCTGCCCGGCCTCCGGAACATCGTCATCATCGTCACGCTGCTCTCCACGATCTGGACGTTCAACGACTTCCAGATCGTCTACATCCTGACGAAGGGTGGCCCGGGCGGCGCGACGCAGGTCCTCCCCGTGCTGACCTACGAGATCGCCTTCGGCGCGCAGCGTCTGGGCGAGGCCATCGCGGTCGCGCTCTACATGCTGCCCGCACTGGCCTTCGTCATCATCGTGCTCGCGCGCTACATGCGGCGGGAGCAGCGCGCGTGACGGCCGCCGCCATGCGTCGACTCCAGGCGGCGTCCGCGTACGTCGTGCTCGTGCTGCTCGTCGTCATCGTGGTCTTTCCCTTCTACTGGATGACGGTCACGTCGCTCAAGAGCGAGACGCAGATGCGCAGCCTCACCTCGATGTTCTGGCCCAGTCCCGCCGTCGTGGAGAACTATCAGCAGCTCATCACCCGCACCGACTTCGGCTCGTGGTACGGCAACAGCATCACCGTCGCGGTCGCCAGCACGTTCCTCGCCACCGCCGTCGGCACGATCGGCGCGTACAGCCTCGCGCGCCTGCGCTACGCGGGCCGCGCCTTCATGGCGAGTGGCGTGCTGATCACGTACCTGGTGCCGCCGACGATCCTGTTCATCCCGCTCTACGCGCAGATCCGCCACCTCGGTCTCGGCAACAGTCTCACCGGGCTGATCGTCACGTATCCGAGCTTCACGGTCCCGTTCGTCACCTGGCTCCTCATGGGCTACTTCGAGTCGATTCCCGAAGAGCTGGAGGAGGCGGCCATGATGGACGGCGCCACGCGCTTCGGTGCCTTCGTCCGCGTCGTGCTTCCCCTTGCCGCGCCCGGCGTGCTCGCCGCCGCGCTCTATGCGTTCACCCAGGCCTGGAACGAGTTCCTCTACGCGCTCGTCTTCATCACCGACGTGAAGCGACGCACGCTGCCCGTCGGCCTCTCCACGTTCATCACCGGCGACGTCTACGGCTGGGGGTTTCTCATGGCCGGCGCGGTGCTCACCACGCTGCCCGTGATCGCCGCGTACATCTATCTAGAAGTACATGGTCGAGGGATTGACCGCGGGCGGCGTCAAAGGCTGACGACCGCGGGGCAACCGGACCCACTCCCTGCACCGTGCCCGCCACGCGCCACACCGTGGGGCGCCGTGTCCTCATTCAACGACCGATCGGCAGGGCTGCGGAGAACCTCGTGCACCGGCGAGCTTGCCAAGCGTCGCTTGGGGCGTCATGGCCGGGGGTGGGGCGGTTCTGCCATGGTGCCCGGGTGTCTGGGACACGGTGCCCGAATAATTCCCGGGACGCGGCGCTCAAACATGCGTGTCGGCGGGTGTTTTTCGCGGTGGGGTGCCTGGTACACGAGGTGCAACGACGAGGGGCATGCGCAAGATCATCGGGGTCGCGGTTGCGGCGGTGGTGGTGCTGGCGGCGACGGCCGCGGGGGCCCAGGACGTCAAGATGACGGCGCCGCAGCCGCAGCGGGAGCCGCGGGTCATCACGCCGGGGCTGCTGTACGAGGCGAAGCCGAGTGACGAGCTGCACTATCCCGGAACCAACGCAGTCCCGTACGATCCCGCGTTCATCGCGCCGCTGAGCCGCAAGACCGAGACGCCGACCTCGACGGGGCGCATGGGGTTGTCGGGGTGGTCGTCGCCGCAGACGCCGGTGGGCCCGTCGGGCGCCGGGATGCGCGAGAACAACGGCTGGCTCGGGTTCGGCTTCAGCTGGACGTGGGGCGGCCCGCCGCCCGCGTCCGCACGCGCTGCCTCGTCCGCCGACCAGCCGTCAGCGCTCGCGCGATAACGCGCGGCAGCTCCGCGCGCTCCAGCGCCTCCAGCCCGCCCGGAAGTCCCAGCGACCAGTTCGGCCAGCGCTCGTTCGTCGTGGACGGCATGTTCGGTCGTTCCACCACGCCGAGCGCGTCGTCGAGCGTGGCCGTGACGAGCAGCGAGGGCGCCTCGGCCAGCCGCTCGTGCACGCGCGCGATGACGTCGGTGATGTCGGCATCCTGCGGCAAGCCCGTCAGCGCGATCAGCCGATCGCGAATGTCGGCCAGTGCGGCTTCGTTCGGCTGCAGCCCGGCCTGACGCTGCGCCTCGACATCGATTCCCGTCCACATCCCCGCGATCGTGGGCAAGTCGTGCGTGGTGGCCGCCGCCATCGCCGCGGACGGATACTCGGCGGGCAGCTGCTCCTCGAACCACATCACGCGATACGACAGGATCGCGTGGTCGCGGAGCTGCTCGCGCACGCCGCGCTCCACCGTGCCCAGATCCTCGCCCACGACGAGGGCCCGCGCCCGCTGGCTCTCGAGCGCCACGATCCCGAGCAGCTCGTCGGCGCGATAGCGCACGAATGCGCCGTGCGCGGGCGTCAATCCGCGCGGCACCCAGAACAGGCGGAACAGTCCCATCACGTGATCGATCCGCAGGCCGCCGGCGTGACGGAGCGCGGCGCGGATGGTCTGCACGAACGGCTCGTAGCGCGCGGCGCGCAGCCGGTGCGGGATGAACGGGGGAAGTCCCCAGTCCTGTCCGAGCCGGATGTATCGATCGGGTGGCGCGCCGACCGTCGCGTCCGTGGCCACGAGGTCCTGCCACGCCCACGCGTCGGCGCCCTCGGGATCGAACCCGATGGGCAGATCCTGCATGAGCGGACACGCGGCGGACGCACGCGCGAGCTGCGCGTCGAGGAGCCACTGCACCCACTGGTGAAACCGCACTCGATCGCGCTGCGCCTCCCCGAAGCGGCGCACGGCAGGATTCGACGGGCGCTGATATTCCGAAGGCCACCGCCGCCACCCTGCGCCGCCGTGGTGCTCGGCCAGCGTCTGGAAGAGCGCGAAGTCCTCGAGCGCGGGCCCGCTCTCGGCGACCCAGCGCTCGAAGGCGGGATCGCCGGGGAATCGTGACCAGAGCGCCTGCAGCGCCGCGCTCTTCAAGGCGTGGATGCGGTCGCGGTCGATGACCCGTTCGGCGTTGAGGGCGCGTCCCTCCGCGCCGAGCCGCTCGACGTCGGCCACGTCGCGGGCGCCGGGAACGTCCTCGATGCGGAGATAGAGCGGGTTGCGATAGCGGCGGCTGCTGGGAAAGTACGGGCTCGGCTGCTGCTGCGGCGTCGGCAGCGGCGCCGCGAGCGGGTTGATGAGGACGAGTCCGGCGCCCTGGGCGCGGCCCCACGCGGCGAGGCGGCCGAGGTCGGCGAGATCGCCGATGCCCCAGCTCGCCTCCGAGCGCGCCGCGTACAGTTGCGCCGCCCAGCCCCACGCCCAGAGTTTCGCGGGCAGGTGGCAGCGTGGCGGCGTGACGATCAGGTGGACGTTCTCGCGCCCGCGCGCGTTGACGGTGTGATAGCCCGTCGGCAGATCGCGGCGCCACGCACGGTCCACGGTGACGCGGCCCCCGTCCTCCAGGATCACCTCCGCCGGTGTGGGAAGTCGCGGCGAGCGCCCACGTCGGACGACCACGAGCCCACTCATATCCGGGGGCGGAGCCTGCGGATCGACGTGCATCGCGGCGTGGACGGCCGCGCGCGCCTCGTCGCCGGTCGTCTGCCACACGTGCAGCGCGTCCTCGTACCCGTCGGTCACACCCCAGGGGTCGGTGCTCATGGATGGATGTGCCCGTTGGTCTTCACGACCTCGTTCAGCGCGGTCGAGAGGCTCTGCCGGGCATCAGTGAGGTGTGGGTAGACCTCGAGGGCGCGCCGGAAGAGGGCCGCCGCGTCTCGATACTGGTGAAGCGCGAAGTGACAGAGCCCCTGACCGGACAGCGCCCCGAAGTGATGAGGGTTGCGCACGAGCGTCTCCCGACAGTCTGCGATGGCCGCCTCGAACTCCTGCAGCAGGTAGCGTGCCGTCGCGCGCTTGTTCCAGCCCTCGGCGAAGTCCGGCGCAGCGCCGATGACGCGGCTGAAGGCGGCCTCGGCCGCGCGGACCTCTTGGCGCTGCAGGGCGTCCACGCCCTCGCGCATGAGCGCGTCGACCTCGGGTCGGCCCGATCGGCTCCAGAGCTCCCACAGGATCGCGGCGGCGCGGGCCGCGTGCGCGGCGTCGTTCGCCTTCAGCGCGGCGAGCGCCTCTTTCTCCGTCATCGCGTGGCCCTCATCCCTGAGTCGAGTTGCGCCGCTCGTTCCTGGCGGCGAGACTATGGCCACGATCGTCGTCCTCGCGTCAAGCCGCGCGAGAGCGACGCGATGCTGTTCCGCGGAGGCGCCAGCCGGCCATGACCGATCTCAGCACGGAGCGCTGCCAGGAGTGTCGCGCCGGCGCGCCCGCCGTGAGCGAGGCCGACGCCCGCGAGCTCCTGACCCAGCTGCCGGGCTGGACCATCGTCGACCGCGACGGCGTGCGGCAGCTCGAGCGCGTGTTCACGTTTCCCGATTTCGTCACCGCGCTGGCGTTCACCAACCGGGTGGGCGCGCTGGCGGAAGCCGAGGGTCACCACCCCGCCGTGGTGACCGAGTGGGGTCGCGTGACGGTGCGCTGGTGGACCCACACGATCCGCGGCCTTCACCGCAACGACTTCGTGATGGCGGCGAAGACCGATCGCGTGACGTCGGACCGCGGCGTCAGTCCACGCCCCAGCTGAAGACCGACGTCGGCGTCACCTCGACGATGACGGAGTCCTTCTCGTCGAGCGCGGCGTCCGCCTCGTACTGCTGGTACTTGCGGTAGAGCAGGGCACGTGCCTTCCGGAAGCGGGGCCCCTGCGCGATGACGGCCGCGTCGCCCTGCACCATCACGCCCCTGAGCGCGCCCCAGTCCTCGGTGTAGAGATCGACGGTCACCGCGCAGCGCGGGTTCGCCTCGATGTTCTTGACCTTCCGTCCGTCGCGACCCGAGCCGAAGTAGATCTTGCCGTCGTGGAGAACGGAGCACACGGGCACGAGGTGCGGCACACCCGCCTCGCTGACGGTGGCCACGCGGCACACGCGCTCGTGCTCGATCAGCTGCGACAGCTTCTTGTTGAGGCGCATCCTCTCCTCCTGCTGCCCGGGCCGCCCCTTGACGCCCCTCGGGCACGGCATCATAGTTTCGGCGAGTTCGGACGTCGTCGCCCGTCGCCTCGATATTCAGCGTATCGCGAGCAGAGAAAGGACTCCCGAGATGGACTTCGAGTACTCCGCGCGCACGAAGATGTACATGGAGCAGCTCACCGACTTCATGAACAAGCACATCTA
>JBKPPN010000382.1:0-23594 GCA_046733575.1 Candidatus Methylomirabilota bacterium
ACGTCGGCGGTGTTGATGTTGATCCGCTCGGTGTGGTCGGTCTTGTCCGTGTGACCGTTCTTGACGCGATGCTCGCCCTTGTCACGATGGTCGCTCTTCTCGCCGAGCGTGGCGCCCGGCTTGGCGTCCTGCGCGTCGCGCGCCTCGACGAGGCCGATGCGCGAAGCGCCCGGAGCGGCCACCGCCGCGAACGCGAGCATGAAAGCGAGGGTGCGACGGGTCGTCGTCATACGCTCCTCCGAAGACTGGTGAGAGGTGAGTGGCAGTGCTCGAGCACAGCCATTCAAATGGCAGGACGACGAAGGGTCAACGTCCAACGTTTTCCACGCGCGAGCGCGCATACGCGTCGGCGCGGGTCGACACCGGCGTCGCGTCACGACGCCGCGCGCTACTGATCCCCGCCGAGGCTCCGGACGTACTCGTCCCACTCCACGGGGACGAGCGACCGCTTGCGGGTATTGCAGTCCTTGCACGCCGGGACCACGTTGCCGCGACGGCTCCGTCCGCCCCGCCCGAGCGGGACGACGTGGTCCATGGTGAGACGCGCGATGCCGACGTGGCGTCGGCAGTAATGGCAGATGCCGGTTCCGATGCGTCGCTTCCACCACTGCGTCTGGCGCAGCTCGCGCGCCTTGGCCCGCTCTCGCTTCAGCACCGCAGGATCGACGGGCGCGTCGTACTCATTCATGGCGCGCGATCTCGGTGGAGAGGTCTTCCCACTCACGCATGAGCCAGGCCATCTTCTCTTCCGCGCTCTTGCGCTCTCCGGTGACCGAGCGCACTCGTCCGCCGTCGGCATACAGCGCGGGATCCGCCAGTGCGACGCCGAGCTCGTGGAGTCGCGCCTCCAGCTCGTGAATCTCTCGCTCCACGTCGGCGAGACGCGCGCGAAGCTTTCGCACCCCGGACGTCGAGGTCGTCCGGCGTGACCCCGCGTTGGCCACCCGGCCGCCCCCTCCGCGCGGCGCGTCCCCCGCGGGGGCGCTCGCGACGCGCGACGGGGCGCTCGCGACGCGCGACGGGGACGGGGTCACCGATGTCGGCGCCGACGACGAGACCACCGTGTTCGCTTTTGCCTCGAGGTAATCGTCGTACGTACCGAGGTACGGGGTCAGACGGCCATGCGCGACCTCGACGATCTTCGTCGCGATGCGATTGATGAAGTACCGGTCGTGCGAGATGAAGACGATGGTGCCGGGAAACTGGGCCAGCGCGCCCTCGAGGACCTCGCGCGACGCGAGATCGAGGTGGTTCGTGGGCTCGTCGAGGCAGAGGAGCGCCGCGGGCCTGACCAGCATGCGCGCGAGCGCCACGCGCGCCTTCTCACCGCCCGACAGCACGCGAACCTTCTTGTCGACGTCGTCGCCCGTGAACAGAAACGACCCGAGCAGCGTCCGCAGTCGCGTGCGCACTGCGTCCGGCGCCGCCTCTTCCATCTGCTCCAGGACCGTCCTGTCCGGATCGAGCGCGTCGAGCTGGTGCTGGGCGTAGAAGTGCACGGCCACCTTCGTGCCGAGGCCGCGCTCGCCGCGATCGAACGGGAGCGCCCCGGCCAGGATGCGGAGCAGGGTCGACTTGCCGGCGCCGTTCACGCCGACGAGCGCGATGCGCTCACCCCGCTCTGCCTCGAAGTCGATGCCCGCGTAGACGGTGTTGTCGCCGTACGACTTGTGAACGCCGCGGAGCCACGCCACGCGACGGCCGGTGCGCGGCGGCTCCGGGAAGGCGAAGCGGATCTCGCGCGCACGATCCATCGTCTCGACGCGCTCCAGCTTGTCGAGCATCTTGACCCGGCTCTGCACCTGTCGCGCCTTCGACGCCTGATAGCGAAAGCGCTCGATGAACCGCTCGATCTCCGCCACGCGCTTGGCCTGGTTGCGCGCCTGCGCCTCGAGCAGCTCGCGACGCGCTTCGCGCTCGACGAGGAACCCGTCGTAATCGGTCGCATAGAGCGAGAGGCCGGCCGGCCCCAGCTCGGCAATGGACGTCACCATGCGATTCAGGAAGTACCGGTCGTGCGAGACGACGACCACCGTGCCGTCGTAGCCGGCCAGGAATGTCTCTAGCCACGCGAGCGACTCGAGGTCGAGGTGGTTCGTCGGCTCGTCGAGCAAGAGGAGCGAGGGGCGAAGAAGCAGCAGCCGGGCCAGGGCCGCCCGCATGCGCCAGCCACCCGAGAGCTCGACGAGCGGCCGCGAGAGGTCGCGCGCGGCGAAGCCGAGGCCGCCGAGGATCGTCTTCGCGTCCGTCTCGAGCCGGTAGCCGCCGAGGGCTTCGAAGCGGTGCTGCAGATCGCCGTACCGCGCGGTGAGCTCGTCCGTGGGCGCCGTCGCCAGCGCGGCGCCCACGTCCTCCATCTCGCGCTCGAGCGCCCAGACGTCCTCGTAGCCGCTGAGCGCTTCCGCGAGCACCGACCCCGCGCCGGTGGCGGTGACCTCCTGCGCGAGGTACCCGACCGTGCTGCCGCGCGGTCGGGTCACGCGACCGGCGTCGGGCTCCTCGACGCCGGCCAGGATGCGGCAGAGCGTGGTCTTTCCCGCCCCGTTCGGTCCCACCAGACCGATGCGTTCGCGGTCGCCGATGCGCCACGAGAGATCGCCAAAGAGCGAGCGACCGCCGTACGACTTCTCGATGCCTTCGAGCTGGAGCAGCGCTAGCCCATGCCTTGCACGTGCTCGGGCGTGATCTTCACGAGCACGCGCTTCTCGTTCGGCTGCCGCCCGGGATACCGGTCGACGCCCATGTACTTCTTGGCCAGGCTGTCGATGTGCGCGTCGGCGCCCTGCTCCGTCATCTCGGTGACGCGCCCGCGGATCTGCACGTAGCGGTACGGATTGTCGGGGTCCTGCACCGACAAGGCGACCTGCGGATTCTTGGCTAGGTTCCGGTCCTTCACGCGGCCGCGCGCGGTGTTGATGCGGACGTACGTGCCGTCGAAGTCGACCCACACCGGGGTGACCTGCGGCCGGCCGTCGTTGCCGACCGTGGCGATGTGCGCGAAGCCCTTCTTCTCGAGAATGTCACGATACCGTTCGATCGACGCCGCCATGTCATCTCCCTCCGTTCTTCAGCTGGTCCCACACGGCGAACGCGTGACGCACCGACTTCACGGCGAGCGAGCCTCCCATGTAGAGGCCGATGTCGAGCGTCTCGGCGATCTCCGCCTCACTCGCGCCAAGGCCGAGGACCTCCTCGACCCGATGATCGATTCAGTCGAAGCAGTTCTGCGAGACCGCCACGGCGAGGGCGGTCAGCTCCTTGTGCTTCTTGCTCACCGCGCCGTCGGCGAACACCTTCTTGCCGACGTCGCTCATGACGGGATAGACCTTCATCGACGACTTCAACATCAGGCCGTTCAGCCGCTTGCGCTCGGCATTGCGCCCGTGAATGTGCTCGTGCACGGCGGTCCTCCTCAGCCTTCTCCGGTGGTGGTGAGCTCGGCCGCGCGCGCCTCGGCCATGCATCGCACCGCGAACAGCACGCGGACGACGCACTGCTGGACGAGGAGCGCGTCTTGCGTGAACGGGTCCGACAGCCAGTTGCGCGCGACGTTGCCGGTCTCGCTCGCGAACCCGAGCGTCGGCGACAGGGCCTGGAGCTTGATGAGCAGATCGTCCGACGGCAGTCCGGCCGCCCGGAGACGGGTGACGACGGCGGCGCGCACGGCGGCGTTCCAGATGCCCGTCAGACCCTCGACGAGGGCCGCGTAGCACGTGAGGTCGGCCTTGTCCGCCAGCTGCTGCAGCACGACCGGGACGAGCGCGCTCACGGCGGGATCGCCGTCGTCGTCCACTCCGAAGAGCGGACCGATGAGGGGATCGGTGTGCGGCTCGGGCAGGCGCTCGAGCAGCGATACCGCGTTCGAGGCGGGAAGCGGCGGCAGCTGTGCGAGACGGTCGAGGAGCGGAACGTCGCCTGGCATGCTTATCCCTCCGCCCGCGTAGGCGTGCCCGGAATCGCGGCCGTGGCGAGCTCGCGCGCGCGTCCGGCGGGAACCAGGAATGCCGACGCAACGGCCAGCGCGCAGACGACGAGCCCCACGACGAACACGCCGTGCAGCGCCTCCGCCATCTGGGCTCCCGACTGCAAGCGATCCGCCATCACCGCACCCATCAGGGAGAGCCCGATGGCGCCGCCCACGGTGCGGAAGAACTGCGTCATCGACGTCGCCGCGCCGAGATCCTCCCGCGCCACGGCGCTCTGCACGGCGATCAACATGGGCACCATCGTGCAGCCCATGCCGACGCCTGCGATCAGCGTGTCCCGCATCGCCCCGAGCGTCGTCAGCGACGTCGACCAGCGCGCGAAGAGGACGAAGGCGACGGTGAGAGCGACCATGCCGGCGAGCACGACCGTGCGATAGCCCAGGCGGAACACGCTGCGCGCGCTGAGCACCGAGAACGCGGTCCATCCGAGGATGAACGGCGTCAGCACCGAGCCGGCGCGCATCGCCGACGCACCGGTGACGTTCTGCAGGAAGAGGGGAACGAACGAGATCGCACCGAACATGGCCATGCCGGCCAGGAATCCCGTCGTCGATGCCGCGAGAACGATCCGGTTCGCGAAGAGGCGCAACGGCACGATCGGATCGGCCGCACGTCGCTCGACGGCGACGAACATCACGAGCGCGACGGCGGCGACGCTGAGCGGCCACGTCACCTCGGCGGCCGTCCACGCCTCGGCACGCCCGCGCTCCAGCACGCCAAACAGCAACGCGGTGATCCCGAGGGCGAAGAGCGACAGACCGGCGTAATCGATCACGGGTCGCCGTCGCGCCGGCGTCTGTCCCGACAGCGCGGTCGCGATGAGGGCCATCGCGACGAGGCCGACGGGCACGTTGATGTAGAAGATCCAGCGCCACGACACGTAGTCGGTGAAGAAGCCGCCCAGGAGCGGTCCCACGAGCGAGGCGACGCCCCACACGCTCGAAATGTACCCCTGCATCTTCGCCCGACGCTCGAGCCCGTACAGGTCACCAACGATCGTCATCCCGATGGTGATCAGCGATCCGGCGCCCAGACCTTGCAGCATCCGGAACACGATGAGCTGCACCATGTCCGTCGACAGCCCGGAGAGCGCCGACCCGACGAGAAACACCGTGAGCCCGACCATGAACGTTCTCCGTCGCCCATACAGATCGGAGAGACGACCCCAGAGCGGCATCGTGACCGTCGAGGTCAGGAGAAAGCCGGAGAACACCCACGAGTACATCTCGATGCGACCGAGGGCCTCGACGACACGGGGCATCGCCGTCGCGACCACCGTGGACTCCATCGCTCCCATGAAGATTGCCAGCATCACGCCGAACATCGCCCGGCGTCGTATCGCCTCGGTCACGCGGTCAGTGACCTCCCGTGCAGCCGGCACAGCGACAGATCCCGCGCAGCGCCACGTACGGGTACACGCTCTCGTGCCCGTCCCCCCACGTCACGCGCAGCGCGCCGTCGACCTTCTTGATCGCCGTCGGCCAGGCCGCCGCGGCGGCCGGCGTGGCGAGCGCCGCGCACGCGCCGCACGGACAGGAGCGACGAAGGTGCTCGAACGGATAGATGCTCCCATGCTGATCGGCCCAGGTGACGCCGACGGCATAACGACCCACCAGGTGCACGTCCGCCGGGACGCCGGGGTTCGGCTGCCCGACGATCGGGAGGAACAGCTTTTCTTTCATGTCTCGGCCCTGCGAGCGGCGAGTGCCTCGCGGTGTCCGACGAGGAGGTAGTGCGTGGCGAGGTTCTGGAACTGACCCCAGGTCTTCGCGCGGCGGCGGATCGCAGTCTCGTGGAGCGCACGTCCGCGAGCGTAGTAGTGCTCGAACGCCTTGCGCACGCCGAGGTCGCCCGCCGCACAGCAGGCTCCGCGTCCGAGGCATCGCGCGAGGAACCAGTCTGCCGTCCAGCGACCGAAGCCCCGGATCCCGGTGAGGCGGTCGATCACGTCAGCATCGGCCGCCTGCATGAGCGCGGCGAGGTCGAGCCGCCCCGAGGCGATCTCATCCGCGATGCCGATCACGTACTCCGCCTTTCGCTCGGAGAACTGCATCTCGCGAAAGTCGCGGACGCGCGCAGCGGCCAGGGTGGCGGCGTCGGGGAACGCGTGAATCACGTGCGATCCCAGGCGGACCGGCGTGCCCCACCGCCGGACCAGGCGCGCCCGCAGCGCGAAGGCGAACGTCAGGTTGACCTGCTGCGCGGTGATCGAGCCGACGAACATCTCGAGCGGTGTCGGGCTCAGGGTCGGACGGAACCCGTACAGCTGTTCCGCGAGCGGGCCGAGCGCGCGGTCGCCTTTCGCGAACCGGTAGAACGCAGGCAGGTCGAAGGCGAGACCGAAGATCGCGCGAACCTCGGCCGTGATGGCGTCGGCCGTCCGTGTGTCCACGCGGCCGGCGACTTCGATGGTCAGCCGCACGTCCTCGACGGGCCCCCTCCAGCGCACCTCGTACGGCGTGAGACGGTCGCCCAGACGAAGGACGCGGCGGAACGCCTGGCCGTCGAACTGGTTGGCCGGGTCGTCACCCCACGTGCGATACCGCGCCAGCGTACGCACGGGATCGATGGGACCGTCACACGGCAGGGCGATTTTCATCGAACAATCACGCGGTCTTCGAGTGTACCAGACCGTCGACGGAGCGGGGATCGGCGTCAGTGCTCCAGGTGGTACGGAACGTCGGTGACGGTCACGTTGCGACGGAACAGCATCGCGCCCTTGATCAGCAGCGCGGTCTGGTTGTGCAGGAGCTGCTGCCACCAGCGCGCCGGGATGAACTCGGGGAGCACGATCGTCACCATGTGATTCTCGCCGCCCTTCTCACGCAGCTGGTCGATGTACTCGATCAGCGGTCCGAGCAGCGACCGGTACGGCGACGTCAGCACGATGAGCGGCAGCCCCATGCCCCACTTCCCCCACTTCTCCTCGAGTCGCCGCGTGCGATCCGGGTCCGTCTCCACGAAGACGGCCTTCGCGTTCGGGGAGAGAGACTGCGCGTACGCGATGGCGCGCACGACGCCGCGGTGGAGGTCGCCGACGAGGACGAGCACCGACGTCGTGACGGGCGCCGGGGGCTCGAAGCCCTCCAGCGAGAGCTGCTGGGCCACGACTTCGTAGTGATTGTGGACGATGAGGAAGACGGCCACGAGAGTCGGGATCAGGAGCACCACGATCCACGCGCCGTGGGTGAACTTCGTCACGGCGATCGTGAGCATGACGAGACCTGTCACGGCGGCGCCGAAGCCGTTGATCCACGCCCGCCACCACCAGCCCTCCTCGCGCAGCCGCAGCCACCGTCGCACCATGCTGGCCTGCGAGAGCGTGAAGGAGATGAACACACCGACGGCGTACAGCGGGATCAGGGCGTGCGTGTCGCCGCGGAAGATCACGAGGAGCGCCATGGCCAGCCCGCTGAGGATCAGGATGCCGTTCGAGTACACGAGCCGGTCGCCCTGGTTACCGAACTGCCGCGGGATGAACCGGTCGCGGGCGAGGAAGTAGGAGAGCCGCGGGAAGTCGGCGAAGGACGTGTTCGCGGCGAGGACCAGGATCATCATCGTGATGGCCTGGATCCCGTAGTACAGCATCCCGTTACCCCAGATGCGGCGCGCGAGCTGGGACACGACCGTCTCCGTCTCGCGCGGCACGATCCCGAAGTCATATGCGAGATATGTGATGCCGAGAAAGAGCGTCACGAGGATCACACCGAGCCACCCGAGGACGACGCGCGCATTCACGGACTCCGGCGGCTTGAACGCCGGTACGCCGTCCGATACGGCCTCCACGCCCGTGAGTGCGGTGCACCCGGAAGCAAAAGCGCGGAGGATCAGGAAGAGCCCGATGCCCTCCAGTCCGGCCGGATGCGGCTCGTACGGCGTCTCGGGAAGTCGATGGAAGAGTGCGCTGAACATGCCCCAGCCGACCATGACCGAGAGGCTGGCGATGAAGAGGTATGTCGGGGCGGCGAAGATCTTCCCCGACTCCCGGATCCCGCGAAGGTTCGCGACACCGATCGCCGCGACCACCAGGAGTCCCAGCCACACGCGGTACGGAAACAGCACCGGAAAGGCCGAGGTCATGGCCGCAACGCCGGCCGCCACGCTGACGGCCACGGTCAGGACGTAGTCGATGAGAAGGGCCGCTCCGGCCCCGAGCGCGGGCGTCGTCCCGAGGTTGTCCTTGGTGACGATGTAGGCGCCGCCGCCCTGCGGGTAGGCGCGGATCGTCTGGCGATACGAGCTGGTGACGATGGCCACCAGGATCGCGATGGCGACGCCGATGGGCAGCGAGTAGCTGAGCGCGACGGTGCCGGCCGTGACGAGGACGAGCAGGATCTCTTCCGTCGCATACGCGACCGACGAGAGCGCGTCGGAGGCGAACACCGCGAGCGCGGTGCTCTTGTTCAGCCGTTCGTGACGCGACTGCGCGGTCGGGAGCGGGGTTCCGACGAAGAGGCGCTTCAGGCGGTGCAGGCGCACAGCCGCCATGATACCTGCTTCTCGCAGTCACACCCCCGGAGTGAGGTGTGTGTGTGGCCGACGTGCAGGGCGATGAGTCGTCGCGACGTGCGAGTCACCGCGCTCGGTGGGGGCCTCACGGCCCCCACCGGGGGATCAGTGCAGGCGTCGCTCGTCGTACCCGGCGGACGAGTTGATGCGCTCCTCGGTCCCCGGGATGTAGGCCTTCTCGAGGTCCTGGAAGTGGCTGACGCGCGCCATCACGTGGTGGCTCTCCGTGGGATGGCCTTCCTTCATCTTCTCGAGCGCCCACTGCGCCTTCTCCTGGTTGCGCGCCAGGTCCTCGAGCGCGTTCCAGGCCGCGTACATGCCCGCGTGCGCCGCGAACAGCGTGATGAAGATGAACTTGTAGCCCAGCTCCCCGAGCTCCCGGAACGTGAACGGATCGGGATCCTTGTTCCATCGGAAGGACGACGAGTAGTTGAACGCCAGCGGTAGATCGGGATGCGTCTCCCGGAGCGCCTTCGCGAAGGCGACAGCCGGTTCGCGGGAGGCGTTCGACAGCTCGCACCACACGAGGTCGACGCCGGCGTCGGCGTACGCGCGGCCGCGCCAGATCGCTTCCTCCAGGCTTCCTCCCACCGCCCCGTAGGCGTCCGTGCGCGCGATCAGGACGAAATCGGGGTCGAGACGGTTGCGCACGTCCACGGCGGCCCGGTATTTTCCGAGCGCCTCCTCCCGGCTGACGACCGTCTTGCCCGCGATGTGCCCGCAGCGCTTGGGGAACCGCTGGTCCTCGATGTGGATCCCCGCCACGCCCGTCTTGATGAACTCCTGCACCGTCCGGATGGTGCTCAGCGCGTTGCCGTATCCGTCGTCGGCGTCCGCGATGACCGGGAGATCGACGGCGCTCGCGACCATCGACGCGGCCCGTGTCACCTCCGTCTGCGTCAGAAACCCCATGTCCGGCCAGCCGTTCGCCATGGCGAGGGAGTAGCCGCTGAGATAGATCGACTTGATGCCGACGCGCTCCGCGATTTGCGCATCGAGCGCCGAGTACACGCCGCCGGTGAAGAGGTAGTCCTCGCTCGCGAGAAGTCGACGGAACATCCGTCCCTTGCTTTCCACGACGGCGCCTCTCACGCCACGTGGCCGTGCGCGGCGGTCGTCGCGCACCAGCGGCAGTACGTCTGGTCGTCCCACCCCAGCGAGCAGCTGCGACAGACCGTGGTGCCGCATTCGCGGCAGCCCATGCGCGCCTCGTGATGCTCGTGCGTCATCCCGCACTGACAGTGTGTTGCCATGAGCTCCCTCCTCTCCGAGCGTGGTGGCGCGTCGCGTTCAGTGAAGGTCGAACGATCCCGCGGAGCGGATCGTCCCGCTTCCCAGCAGTGATCGCGCGCAGCCGGAGCAGTACGTGACGGATTCGAGTCCGACGGCGCAACCGGGGCAACAGCCGGTTCCGCATTCGAGACAGGCGAGTTGCTGGGACGCCTGGGAGAGTTGTCGACCGCAGCCACATCTGGAACTCATAATCCCCTCCGAATTGCCTCTACGAAGGGCGTTACAAGAGGCGTTCCACGAACGTGGCTATGCTAAATCAACCGGTTACATCAGGACGTCGCGTGTGATGAGACATCTCGGACACAGGTAGATAGTTGCGTATATCGCTGCAACATGGCGCTGTTACTGACTATTTCACTGAGACGCTCACTGTGACGTCAGAGTCACTCTGATGTGACGGTGTCGTCTCACTACGGAAAGGACGGGATTCAATTCCGTATTTCAGGAGGAGACGGTGGAAATTTCTCCGCGTGATCCGAGCTTTTCGCGCCGCGACGGAGATGTTGCCGTTGCTCTCGCGGAGGAGCCGGATCACGGCACGCCGCTCGAATTCCCGGGTGAGACGGTCCTTCGCGGCGATCAGCCCCTCGTCGCCCGCCATGGCGAGGGGAGTCGACTCCACGATGTGGAGCGGGAGATGCGCGGCCTGGATCGCGCGGTCCGTGGCGAGCACGACCGCGCGCTCGACGATGTTCTCGAGCTCGCGCAGATTGCCGGGCCAGGAATACCGCTTGAGCAGATCGAGGGCTTCCGCGGAGATCCGCTCGACTTTTTTGTTCACCTTCGCCTCTGCCTTGCGCAGGAAGTGGTAGGCGAGTACCGGCACGTCTTCTACCCGCTCGCGAAGGGGCGGCAACGTGATGGTGAAGGCGTTGAATCGATAGAAGAGATCTTCCCGGAACTCTGACTTCGACAGCGCCGCCTCGAGGTCCCGGTTGGTGGCCGCGATCACGCGCACCCGGACGCGGCGGGTGACGACGTCACCGACCGGCTTGATCTCGCCAGCCTGGAGCACGCGCAGGAGCTTTCCCTGCATCTCCAGCGGCATGTCGCCGATCTCGTCGAGGAACATCGAACCGCCGTCCGCCTTCTCGAAGAGCCCGACCTTGTCCGTGACGGCACCCGTGAATGCGCCGCGCCGATGACCGAACAGCTCGGACTCCATCAGGCTCGGCGTGAGCGCCGTGCAGTTGACGGTCAGAAGCGGCTTGTCGCGCAAGGGCGAGTACTTGTGGATGGCGCGAGCGACCAGCTCCTTCCCCGTGCCCGACTCACCACGGATCAGCACCGTGGTGGGGGCAGGCGCAACGCGCGCGACGAGCTCCGCGACCTCCCGCATCTTCGGGTTCTGACCGATGATGAAGTCGCCCTCCGACTGCGCCTGCAGCTCGCGTACGACCAGCGAGTAGCGGTCCTCGAGCTCCTCCGACCGCTTGCGCTCGGCCAGCAGATCCCAGATGAACCGTGCCCCGATGCCGCCGATCACCTCGGCAGCCGGCGCTTTCACCTCGTGGATCTGCCGGTGGACGTCCGCGCTGCCGGTCACGTCGATGATGAGATCGGCGCGGGAGTCGGACACGAGCTCGCGGAGCTCGGTGGCGACGGGGACGTTGAGGCGCCGGGCGAACTCGATGCCTGGCGCCCACGGATTGACGTCCGTCACGCCGAGGATCGAGACGGTGGGGTCGCCCGCGAACATTTCCAGCAGCGCACGGCCGCCCTTGCCAGCTCCGACGATGACGACGCGCGTCATGGACCGAGCATACCTCCTCGAGCTCTAGAAGGGCTGCCGATGAATCTCCGCCGCGTTCTCGAAGCGCGCGTACTGGGGCAGGAACACGACCTTCACCGTGCCGATGGGCCCGTTGCGTTGCTTGCCGATGATGACCTCCGCCAGGTTGGCCTCGTCGGGTGGAACGTCGTCCTTGTACACGGACTGGCGATACAGGAACAGGATCACGTCCGCGTCCTGCTCCAGCGCGCCGGACTCGCGGAGATCGGAGAGCTGAGGGCGAAAATCGCGCTGCGAGCGCGTCTCCACGGCGCGGGAGAGCTGCGAGAGCGCGACCACGGGAACGTTCAGCTCCTTGGCGAGCGCCTTGAGCGAGCGCGAGATCTCGGAGATCTCCTGTTGCCGATTCTCCTGCGACGCGCGACCGCGCATGAGCTGGAGATAGTCGATGACGAGCAGGTTCAACCCGTGCTCGGCCTTCATCCGGCGAGCCTTGGCGCGCGCCTCGAGCACCGAGAGCCCGGCGCTGTCGTCGATGAAGATCCCGGCCTCGGACAGTCGGCCCGCCGCCGCGGTGAGGCGATGCCAGTCAGACGAGTTCAGGAACCCGGTGCGGACGGACTGCGAGTCCACCTTCGCCTCGGAGCACAGCATGCGCTGCACGAGCTGCTGCGCCGACATCTCGAGGCTGAGGATCAAGACCTTGCCGCCCACCTCGACCCCGACGTACTGCGCGATGTTCAGGGCGAACGCGGTCTTCCCCATGCTCGGGCGGCCGGCGATGATGATGAAGTCCGACGGCTGGAAGCCGGACGTCTCCTTGTCCAGCTTCTCGAAGCCCGTGGCGACGCCGGTGATGTGCTCCTTGCGCTCGTACAGGCGCTCGATGTACTCGAACGTGTTCTTGAGGATTGCCTTGACGGGCTGGGCCGCGCGCTCGAGACGCCGCTCGGCAAGCGCGAAGATCTTCTTCTCCGCATCGTCGATGATCGCCTGCACGTCCTCCTTGGCGTCGAAGGCCGAGGCGATGATCTGCGTCGACGCCTGGATGAGCCCGCGCAGCGACGCCATGTCGCGGACGATCGTGGCGTAGGCATTGAGGTAGGCCGCCACGGAGCCCTGCTCGACGAGCAAGGCGAGCGCCGCCGGCCCGCCGACGAAATCGAGCTGGTCGGTGCGGCGAAGGTCTTCCTGGAGCGTGATGAGGTCCACGGGCTCGCCGCGCTCGAAGAGGCGGAGCATGCCCTCGTAGATCGCGCGGTGCGCCTCGGTATAGAAGTCGGTCGATCCGAGGGTCTCGATCAACCGCGGGAGCGCCTCGCGGCCCTCGAGGAGGACCGCGCCCAGCACCGCCCGCTCCGCGTCCAGGTTGTGGGGCGGGATCCTGGACGGTAGCTCCATCAGGTGACGGGAACGGCCGCGCTATTCCCGAACGACGCGGACCTTGAGCTGCGCGGAGACCTCCGGATGCAGTCGAATGTCGACGGATGTTTCACCGAGGGTCTTGATCGGCTCGTCGAGGTGGATGCGCCGACGATCGGTGCGGACGCCCTGCTCGTTCAGGAAGTCAGCGATGTGCTGCGCCGTCACCGAGCCGAACAGCTTGCCCTCCTCGGACGCTTGGCGACGCTCCTCGAAGGTGAGCGCTTCGATGCGGGCGCGGAGCGTCTCGGCGTCCGTCTTGACGCGGTCGGCCTTCGCTTCCTGTTGCTTCTTGATGTGCTCGAGGTTGTTCAGATTGCCTTGCGTCGCGCTCAGGGCGAGCTTCTTCGGGATGAGGAAGTTTCGCGCGTACCCATCGGAGACGTCGCGAACCTCGCCGCGCCGTCCGAGCTTGCTGACGTCATCGAGCAGGATCACTTTCATCGGACGCCTCAGTCGACCGACATGTAGGGCAAGAGCGCGACGGTGCGCGCTCGCTTGATGGCATGCGTCACCTGGCGCTGGTGGCGCGCGCAGCTTCCGGAAATGCGTCGCGGAATGATCTTGCCGCGCTCGGTCACGAGGCTCCGCAGTCGGCGGACGTCCTTGTAATCGACCAGATCGACCTTCTCCGTACAGAACTTGCAGACCTTCTTGCGCCCGAACCGGCGCCGCTTCATGGGCTTCTGCGGACTGGGAATGGCTCGTTCCTCCTTCTACGTCGTCGACCTGCTGCTCGATCAGTCTCGTGTCGGTGTCGCGCTAGAACGGGACGTCGTCGTCGCCGCCGCCGTCGTCGGTGAACGCCTCACCGCCCGGCACCGCCGCTGGAGCGGCGACGGGTTCCTTGGCGCCGCGGGCGCCCAGGAACTGCACGCGTTCGGCCACAACCTCGACGACGCTGCGCTTCTGACCGTCCTTGGTCTCCCACTCGCGTGTCTGCAGACGGCCTTCGACCATGATGGGGCGTCCCTTGTCGAGGTACTCACCACACGTCTCGGCCTGCTTGCCCCAGACGACCACGGTCAGGAAGCAGGTGTCGTCGCGCTTCTCACCCGTCTGGGTGGTAAAGCTGCGACTCACCGCGATCCGGAGATCCGCGACGGCGGTGCCGCTCGGCGTGTAACGGAGCTCGGGGGGACGGGTCAGGTTCCCGATCAGGAAGACCTTGTTCAGGCTCGCCATCAGACGACCTCCTCGGCCACGGCCTCACTGGCCACTGGCTGCTCCTCTGTTTTTCCTGGCCGAGCCTTCTTCTTCCGGACCTGGACCTGGGTGCTCAAGAAGCGCAGCACGTTCTCGTTGAGGCGAAGCTGCCGCTCGAACTCCTTGATCGTCGCCGGCTCGGCGGACACTTCCAGGACCGCGTACGTACCTTCGCGTTGCTTGCGAATCTCGTACGACAGCCGGCGCTTCCCCCAGTTCTCGACCTTGCTGACCTCCGCGCCCAGCGTCTTCACCTGCTCTCCCAGCTGCGTCAGCAGGGCGGCGGCCTCCTCGTCGGTGGGACGGGAATCGATGATGATGAGAATCTCGTATGGCCTCAGTGCATTCACCTCCTCGACGGGCCTCCTGGATTCGAAGCGCTACCGTAGCAAACATCGCCGGACGACACAACGTCAACGCCCAGAATCGCAGTCACCTCAAACAGATACGGCCCGGATCGGTTTCCCGACCCGGGCCGCTTATCGACTTGGAGGCCTCGACGCCCCCAACGCTCCGGGCTCGGAGGCGGCGCGGCGTTACCGCGCCGCCTCCGAGGTACGTCCTCTACTCCTAGTACATGTCCCCGTGCGGCATCGGCGGGGCGCCTCCCGCGGGCTTCTCCTCGGGGATGTCCGTGATGAGCGCCTCGGTCGTGAGCAGCAGCGACGCGATGGACGCCGCGTTCTGCAGCGCGACACGCTCGACCTTGGTCGGATCGATGATGCCGGCCTGCAGCATGTCGGTCGCCTCCATGCTGTCCGCATCGAAGCCACGGGTGGCGACGGTCTCGCTCTTGACCTTCTCGACGATCACGCTGGCCTCGAGGCCCGCGTTCTCGACGATCTGGCGGATGGGCTCCTCCAGCGCACGCCTCACGATGGCGGCGCCGACCTTCTCGTCGCCCTCGAGCTTCAAGCCATCGAGCGCCTTGCCGGCCCGCAGCAGCGCCACGCCACCGCCCGGCACGATGCCTTCCTCGACCGCGGCTCGCGTCGCGTTCAGCGAGTCCTCGACGCGCGCCTTCTTCTCCTTCATCGCCGTCTCGGTGGCCGCGCCGACCTTGATCACCGCGACGCCGCCGGCCAGCTTGGCCAGCCGCTCCTGCAGCTTCTCGCGGTCGTAGTCCGACGTGGTCTCATCGATCTGGGCCCGGATCTGCTTGATGCGACCCTCGATCGCGCTCGACTTGCCGGCGCCCTCGACGATCGTCGTGTTGTCCTTGTCGACGACGACCTTCTTGGTGCGGCCGAGGTCCTCGAGCTTGATGTTCTCGAGCTTGATGCCGAGGTCCTCGGTGATGGCCTTGCCACCGGTCAGGATCGCGATGTCCTCGAGCATGGCCTTGCGACGATCACCGAAGCCGGGCGCCTTCACCGCGCAGCAGTGCAGCGTCCCGCGCAGCTTGTTGACCACCAGCGTGGCGAGCGCCTCACCCTCGACGTCCTCGGCGATGATCAGGAACGGCTTGCCCGCGCGCGCGACCTGCTCCAGCAGCGGCAGCATGTCCTTCATCACGCTGATCTTCTTCTCGTGGATCAGGATGAGCGCGTCCTCGAGCACGCACTCCATGCGCTCGGCATCCGTGACGAAGTACGGGGAGAGATAGCCGCGATCGAACTTCATGCCCTCGACCACGTCCAGCTCGGTCTCGGCCGACTTCGACTCCTCGACCGTGATGACGCCGTCCTTGCCGACCTTCTCCATCGCCTCGGCGATCAGGTTGCCGATCGTCTTGTCGTTGTTGGCCGCGATGGTGGCAACCTGCGCGATCTCCTTCTTGTCCTTGGTCGACTTCGACAGCTTCTTCAGCTCCTCGGTGACCCGCGTGACGGCTTCCTCGATGCCGCGCTTCAGACCCATCGGATTGGCGCCGGCCGTCACGTTGCGGAGGCCCTCGCGGAAGATCGCCTGGGCGAGGACGGTCGCCGTCGTCGTGCCGTCACCCGCGACGTCCGACGTCTTGGAGGCGACTTCCTTCAGCATCTGGGCGCCCATGTCCTCGTACGGATCCTTGAGCTCGATCTCCTTGGCGACGGTGACGCCGTCCTTGGTGATCGTCGGGCTGCCGAACTTCTTGTCGATGACGACGTTGCGGCCCTTCGGACCCAGCGTCGCCTTCACTGCCTCGGCCAGGATGTTGACGCCGCGGAGCAAAGCCGCCCTGGCGTCCTCGTCGAACTTGAGCTGCTTGGGCATGTCTCGCTGTCCTCCTTACTCGAGAATGGCGAGGACGTCTTCCTCGCGCAGAATCAGGTATTCCTTGTCCTCGATCTTGACCTCGGAGCCGGAGTACTTCCCGAAGAGGATCTTGTCGCCCGCCTTGACGTCGAGAGGGATCTTCTTCCCATCGTCACCGACCTTGCCGTTGCCGGCGGCGATGACTTTGCCCTCCTGCGGCTTCTCCTTCGCGGTGTCCGGGATGATGATGCCGCCCCGGACCTGCTCCTTCTCCTCGACACGTTCGACGAGGATGCGGTCGTGCAACGGACGGATCTTCATGTCGCTACGCCTCCTTCTTCGTGGTGTTGTGGGATACGCACAGCGTCCGCCGTGGGGGTCGTGGCTGGGACGTTTCTCGAGCCGACCATCACCTCACTACATACCGGAACGCTGTTAGCACTCGACTGCAGCGAGTGCTAATATAGCCCGGCCGCTGAACCAGTCAAGCAAATTCTCGCGGGGGCTCCAGAGATGAAAAGGATCTTGATTTCCAGAGGTTGCGAGACCGCCGCCATGGCGCTCATCCCGAAAGACTACGAGGTTGATTGCAACGGCGTCGAGCAGCCGTTACCCAAGCCGGAGCTGATGGCCCGGCTGAAGGGCACGCACGGGCTGATCTGCCAGATCACCGACACGATCGACGAGGAGGTCCTTTCCGCCGCGCCGGAGTTGAAGGTCGTCTCGAACATTGCGGTCGGATTCAACAACATCGACGTCGCAGCGGCGAAGCGGCGGAACATCGTCGTCACCAACACGCCGGACGTGCTGACGGAGACGACGGCCGACTTTGCGTGGGCGCTGCTCATGGCCGCCGCCCGGCGCGTCGTGGAGGCGGACGCCTACGCCCGCTCCGGCCAGTGGAAGCAATGGCACTGGGATCTCCTCTGGGGTCTCGATGTCCACGGCAAGACGCTCGGCGTGCTCGGATTCGGCCGGATCGGACGCGCGGTCGCACGACGCGCCCGAGGCTTCGACATGCGAGTCCTGTATCACGACACAGCCCGCGCGGACGCGTCCGCGGAGCGCGAGCTCGGCGCGACCTACGTCGACAAGGACACGCTGTTCAGCGAGTCGGACTTCGTGACCCTGCACACGCTGCTCAGCGCCGACACTCGTCATCTCGTCGACGAGCAGGCGCTTCGACGCATGAAGAAGTCGGCGATCCTGGTGAACGCGGCGCGCGGGCCGATCGTGGACGAGGAAGCGCTGGTACGGGCGCTGACCGAGAAGTGGATCGCGGGGGCGGGTCTCGACGTGTTCGAGGAGGAGCCGAAGATCCACCCGGGGCTTCTGCCGCTGAAGGAACGCGTTGTCCTCGCGCCGCACCTGGCGAGCGCCTCCTATGACACTCGCCTCGCCATGGCGACGCTCGCGGTGAAGAACTGCCTCGCCGTCCTCGACGGGAAGCCGGCCCTCACGCCCGTGAGCTGACCGACGTCGGCGTCTGACGAGCGGGCGCGGGTCAGCGCGTCCGCGCGAGTCGCATCTCCAGGCGCGCAAGCCGGTAGCGAAACGCGGCCACGATCGGCGGCGGCGCCGACGCGGCCGCGGCACGGTCGAGCGCGCGGAGCACGACGCTGCGCGCACTCGACACGTCGCGGTCTCGATGCTCGTGGAACTTGGCCAGTTCCTCCCATGGCCGGTGGTCGAACTCGTCGGCCGCGGTGGCGATCTCCCAGAGCCGACACGCATCGGCCCACCGCGCCTGTCGTTTCTCCCACCACGCCAGGCGCAACCGCACGCGCTGCGCGAGCGTGCCCTCCAGTCCGCCCGCGAGCGCCGCCGCGTAGAGGGCCATGCTGCGCTCGACGTCGACGCCGTCCCACAGCGCGCCGAGTCCGGCCAGCTCACGAGGGAGCAGGTGCTCGCGTCCGTGCGCATCCACGAGCCACGCGAGGAGGGCCGCGAGCGACAGCACGTCGTCACGGTTGTGCGTCAGGACGCGCACGAGTGGTCGCGCCTGGCGCGAGCGAAGATAGGCGAAATAGATCGACGGGATGAACGCGCCAGGAACGTCGTTCTCCCGCTCGACCCCCAGCACCGCCCGCTCGAGCGTCTCCAGCCGGCAGTCTTGGAGCGCTCGTCCCCACACCCGCCGTGCGGCGTGCAGCAGATCGACGTGCACGACGTCAGGCCACCGGTGTCGCCCGAGCACGAACCGCGTCTCGAGCAGCGGAACGTCGAAGCCGGCACCGTTGAAGGACACCACGGCGCTCGCGCGCTGGATCGATGGTGCGAGGGCGGCCAGCAACCCGGGCTCCTCGTCCAGATCGCGCATGAGGTACTGCGTCACGACGAACGTCTCGCCTTCGAAGGAACCCGTTCCGACCAGGAAGGCGTACGTTCCCGTTCCGCCCGCCAGTCCTGTCGTCTCGGTGTCGAGGAACAGCAGCCCGCCTGCGTCGGGAACGTCGGTGGCGTTCTTTGCGAGGAGGCGAAGCAGTGCCCGAGGGGCGTCGCGCACGCTGCCGAGGCGAGGCGTGCCGCGCCGATGGTCGAGCGGATACTCCCGGCGGACGGCGAGGATCGGCCCCGCATCCGTCTCGGTCACCGAGCCGCCGACGACGGCCTCGACGGGCTCCGGGGCCGTACGCGGTAGGCGTGGGCCCTCGAGCCGGCGAACGACGCGGCGCAGCTCCTCGAGGGTGGACGCGGTCACCGAACGCGGATCACGACGTGAGCGCGAGGAGGAGCGATGCGGCGGTCGCCTTCGCGCGGCGCCCGACCTCGTTGACCGGACCGACGCAGGACGGACAACCCCGCGCGCACGCACACGCGCGCAGCGTGTCGAGGGCGCGTCGTAACAAGTCGGGCAGCACCTCGAACAGCCGCTCGGCGAGACCGATCCCACCCGCGTGCGAATCGTAGAGGTAGATCGTCGGATTGAACGTCTCGGCCTCGAGGAGTCGACGGCGCGTGGACTCCCGCGTGGCCACGGCATCCTCGTGACCTGGGGTCGTGTCGCCGAGCCACGAGCCGAGGTCGCGGATGTCGCAGAGCAGGAAGATCGGCGCGAGGTGATGCAGGAGGTACGTCACGGCGCGGAGTCCGTCGATCAGCTCCTCGCGGGACGGACTCACGCGCGTCAGCGTTTCGGGAAGCACGGTGAGCCACGCGCTCGTGGTCTGCATCTCCTGCTGAGGCAGCTCCACCTCGCCGGAGCCGACGTTCTCCAGCGTGCCCATCTTGATCTTCTTGAAGCCGACGACCTTCTCGGCGACGAGCACCTCGCCCTGCTCGGCCACGTAGCGCGTCGTCTGGTTCGCCGCGAGACGCTGGAGGATCCAGACGCCGCGCGCACTGATCGCGTCGGTGAAGTAGTCGACGTTGACCTTCTTCACGTAGGCGACCTTCTCCTCGTCCTCGCGGAAGTGGAGCTCCTGGACCTCGTACGGCTCGCTCTCGACGAGGTAGATCGCCTTGGGATGAATCGTCGCGAACGCGCTGCCCCAGTCGACCTCGGCGATGATGTGGCGCTTCTTCGTCTGCTTCTCGTCGCGCCAGGTCGTGTCGATGACGAGAAAGTTGTCCGTCGTGACCGTGCGCAGCGAGGTGTGGTCCGCGGGGTAGGTCTCCGATGCCCAGTGCCACCGCGTTTTCGTCCGATGCAGGATGCCCTCGTCGGCCAGTACGGCGAGGTGCTGACGCACGTCGACGTCGCCGAAGCGTCCCTCCTCCTCGAAGGGCAGCTCGAACGCGGCGCACTTCAGGTGATTCACGAGGATGAACGGATTGTCCGGGTTGACGCGGGCGTGCTCGGGAGACGCTCCGAAGAGGTACTCGGGATGCGTCACCATGAACTGATCGAGCGGCGCGCTCGTCGCGACCATGACGGCCGCGGAGGGACCGCTCCGACGCCCGGCGCGCCCCGCCTGCTGCCACATGGAGGCAATCGTGCCGGGATACCCGGCGAGGATCGCCGCGTCCAGATGACCGATGTCGACGCCAAGCTCGAGCGCATTGGTCGACACCACACCGAGCACATCCCCTGCCCGCAGGCCGTGCTCGACCGCGCGGCGACGGGTGGGGAGGTACCCGCCGCGGTAGCCGCGCACGATGCCGGTGTCGCCCGTCTTGTCGGCCACCCCGCTCTTGATTGCGCCGAGCAAGACCTCGGTCGCGAGGCGGCTCTGCGCGAAGACGATGGTCGCGATCTTCTCCCGCAGGAGGCGCAGCGCGATCCGCGCCGCCTCGCCGAGGTACGGCGCGCGGATGCCGAGCTCGGGATTCACGACGGGTGGGTTGTAGCAGACGAACGTCTTCTCGGCAGTCGGCGCCCCGCTCTCGGCGATCTCCTCGACCGTCTCGCCGGTGAGGCGCTCCGCGAGCTCGCGGGGATTCGCGATCGTGGCCGACGCCATGATGAACTGCGGCCGCGCACCGTAGTGTGCGCACACGCGCGCCAGACGGCGGAGCACGTTCGCGAGATGGCTGCCGAACACCCCGCGATAGGCGTGCAGCTCGTCGATGATGACGTAGCGCAGATTCTGGAAGAGCACCGCCCACTTCGTGTGGTGCGGCAGGATGCCGGAGTGCAGCATGTCGGGATTCGTGAGCACGAGATTGGCGCGCGCGCGGACGGCCCGGCGGGCGTCCTGCGGCGTGTCGCCGTCGTACGTGAACATCCGCATGTCGGGCACGAACTTCGCGAGCTGCTCGAGCTCCGCGAGCTGATCCTGCGCGAGCGCCTTCGTCGGAAACAGATAGAGGGCGCGGGCGTCGGGCTGCGCGACGAGCGCCTGCAGCACCGGCAGGTTGTAGCAGAGGGTCTTCCCCGACGCGGTCGGCGTCACGACCACGCAGTGGCCCCCCTTCTCGACGATCGAGTACGCGCGCGCCTGGTGCACGTACAGCTCCGGAATGCCGCGGGCGCGGAGGGCATCGACGAGCCGGGGATCGAGCGAGGAGGGGAACGGGGCGGTGAGCGCGGCGCGGGCGGGAAAGTACCGGGTCGCGGTGACACACGGCCCCGTCGACGGCGCGGTCAAGAGATCGTCGAGGATCTCCGCCAGCATCGGCGCACTCTAGCACGCCGGCTGGGATCGCCAAACATCTGGTGAGCCGACAGGAGGCTCAGACGGTCAGTCGGGGGTCGAGGGTGTCGCGCAAACCGTCGCCGAACAGGTTGATTCCAAGGACCGTGGCCAGGATGGCAAGCCCCGGGAAGGTCGCGAGCCACCAGGCCGTCGAGATGTAAACCCGACCGTCCGCCAGCATGCCGCCCCAGGTCGGTGTCGGGGGCTGAACACCGAGACCGAGGAACGACAGCGCGGACTCGATGACGATGACCCGCGCCATGTCGAGCGTCGCGACGACGAGCCAGGGCGTGAGCGCGTTCGGCAGGATGTGGCGGACGACCACGCGGCCGTCGCGGCCGCCCAGGGCCAGCGCGGCCTGGACGAATTCGCGCTCGCGCAGCGACAGCACCGCCCCGCGCACGACACGCGCATACACGACCCAGCTCGACACGCCGATGACCGCGATGATGGTGGGCAAGCTCGGGCCGAGGACGCCGATCACGGCGATGGCGAGCAGGATGAACGGAAACGCGAGCTGGATGTCGGCCAGCCGCATGATGACGTCGTCGGAGCGTCCGCCGAAGTAGCCCGAGATCAAGCCCATGGCCATCCCGAGCACACCGGAGATCACGACGGCGGCGGCGCCGACCAGGAGTGCCGGACGCGCGCCGAAGATCACGCGCGCGAGGAGATCGCGGCCGAGGTGGTCCGTGCCGAGCAGATGTCGCGCGCCCGACCCGTCCGTCCATCCCGGCGGCTTGAGCCGGTTGCCGATGTCCTGCTCGATCGGATCGAAGGGAGAGATCAGCGGCGCGGCGACCGCGGTCGCGATCACCAGGATGACGACCGCGACGCCGAACAGGGCGGTGCGCCGTCGCCCGAGACGCTGCAGGAATACCAGCCACTCGCGGCGCACGGGAGGTGCGACATCGGCGACGGGCAGGACGCGCTCCGCCGTGGCCATGTGTCAGCGGAGCCGGATCCGTGGATCGAGGTACGTGTACAGCACGTCGACGAAGAGGTTGACGAGCACGAACGTCGTGGCGAGCAGGAACACCGCGGCCTGCACGACGGGGTAGTCACGGTTGTAGATCGCCTGCACGGAGAGCCGACCGACGCCCGGCCACGCGAAGATCGTCTCGGTGATGACGGATCCGCCGAGCAGCGTGCCGAGCTCGATGCCCACGATCGTCACGATCGGCACGGCCGCGTTCTTGAACGCGTGCTTCCACACGATCGGGGAGCCGCCCACGCCCTTGGCCCGCGCCGTGCGGATGTAGTCCTGATTGAGCACCTCGAGCATGCCCGACCGCGTGAGCCGCGTGATGCGTGCGGTGGTGAAGAGGCCGAGGGTGATGGCGGGCAGCACGAGGTGGACGAACCCGCCGCGTCCCGAGGAGGGCAAGACGTTGAACTGCACCGAGAAGAAGAGGATCAGCATGATGCCGAGCCAGAACGTGGGCATGGACTGACCAAGAAGCGCCACGACGGTCGCGACGTAATCGACGATCGTGTTGCGACGGACGGCGGACACGATGCCGGCCGGGATGGCGATGGCAAGCGCGATGACGAGCGCCGCCGCGGCGAGCTCGAACGTCGCGGGCAGGCGCTCGGCGACCAGGCCGAACGCGGGCTCCCCATGACGGATCGACTGTCCGAAGTCGCCGCGCAGCGCGCCCGCGAGGAACCGGCCGTACTGCACGATGAAGGGATCGTTGAACCCCATCGCCTGCCGGAACTGACGGACGTCCTCCGCCGTCGCGTCGGGGGGCAGGAGCACGAGGGCCGGATCGCCGGTGAGGTGCAGGATGAAGAAGACCACGAAGGAGACGCCGAGAAGGACGAGCAGCGACTGCGCGAGACGGCGGCCGAGGTAGACCTTCACGCCCGCGACAGCCGCGCCACCGCTTCGATGTGGGGCGTCTGGGGGAACATGTCGACAGGCTGCACCCAGTCGACGCGGTAGCCACCGCGGACGAGATCGCCGAGGTCGCGCGCCAGCGTCGAGGGATTGCAGGAGACGTACACGATCCGGTCCGGAGCCAGCGTCGCCAGCGTCGCCAGTGCCCTGGGATGGAAGCCCGCCCGCGGCGGGTCGGCGACCACGACGTCAGGTCGCACGCCTTCCTGCATGAGCGCGGGCAACAGGTGGCGGACCTCCCCGCACAGGAACGTGCAGTTCTCGATGCCGTTCAGTCGGGCGTTGCG
>JBKPPN010000383.1:0-5198 GCA_046733575.1 Candidatus Methylomirabilota bacterium
GTCCGCCCCACGTAGTGGTTGCGAATCAGGCCCATCTCGTACGGGATGGCCGCTTCCTCGGAGTACCCGAGGGCCGCGCTCGTCCCGGAGTCCGGCACGGGGATGACGATGTCGGCCTCCACGGGATACTCGCGCGCGAGCT
Organism: Candidatus Methylomirabilota bacterium; assembly: GCA_046733575.1. Classification (GTDB taxonomy): domain Bacteria; phylum Methylomirabilota; class Methylomirabilia; order Rokubacteriales; family CSP1-6; genus JBKPPN01. Next base: position 143 of record JBKPPN010000383.1, read on the forward strand.
GTCGTCCCATCGCCTTGCGCACGGTGTGGACGTTCTTGCCCCACAGCACCGAGTCCGGTCGCGCGAAGTAGACGTACTCGAAGACGCAGTGCAGACGCTCCCCCGGCGCCTGCGCGCGCACGCTCGTCAGCCCGTCGTCGGACAGCACGACCATCTCGCCCGGCTCGACGTCGCGCTCCGGGCGCGCCTCCATGAGGTCGAGCGCGCACGTCTCGGACGCCACGACCCACGCGTCGTCGAGGCGGCCGATCGTGAGCGGCCGGAAGCCGTTGGGATCGCGCACGGCGTAGAGGGCGTCGGGCGTGAGGATCACCAGCGAGTAGGCGCCCTTGACCTGGGAGAGGGCGTAGCGGATCTGCTCCTCGAGCGGCCCGGCCGGCGCGCGCGCGAGGAGATGGAGGATCACCTCGGTGTCCGAGCTCGACTGGAAGATGGCGCCGTCGCGCTCCATCTCCTTGCGCAGGCTCTCCGCGTTGGTGAGGTTGCCGTTGTGCGCGATGGCGATCGGCCCGCGCGCAGTGTTCGCGGTGATGGGCTGGGCGTTGCGCAGGTTGGAGCTGCCCGCCGTCGAATAGCGCACGTGACCGATGGCGCGATGACCGGGCAGTCGGCGCAGCCGCTCCGGCGAGAACACGTCCGCGACCCAGCCCATCGCCTTCTCGGTGTGGAACGCGACCCCGTCGGTCGCCGCGATGCCGGCCGACTCCTGCCCGCGGTGCTGGAGCGCGTAGAGGCCGAGGTACGTGACGTTGGCGGCCTCGGGATGGTTCCAGATACCGAAGAGCCCGCACTCGTCGTGAAACCGGTCGTCACGCCATGTGTCGTTCAAATCCGGTCCTCCACGCGTGTTCGAGCCGCGCGCAGTCCACGTCGACCATCACCTCGCCGCCGCTGTCGCGAATCACGAGCCGCTCACCGCCCGTCGTCCCGATCCATCGCCACGGGATGGCGCACTCCGCCATCAGGGCCTCGAACTCCGCGGCGCGCTCCGGCGTCACCGTCACCACGACCCGCGACGGGCCCTCGCCGAACAGCGCGACGTCGGCTCGCCCCGTCATCCGGAGCGTGACCTCGGCGCCCATCCGCTCCGGGCCCGTGACGGACCCTTCCGCCAGCGCGACGGCGAGGCCGCCATCCGAGCAGTCGTGCGAGGCCGTGGTGAGGCCGGCCGCGACCGCCGCCTCCGTCGCCGCCTGCACGCGCCGCTCGAGCGACAGGTCGAGCGGCGCGAGCCGTCCCGCCGTCCGCCCGTGGCAGACGACGAGGTACTCGCTGCCCCCCAGGCTCACGTCGTCGGGACCGAGCAAGGCGATCCGCTCGCCTGGCGTCTTGAACCATTGCGTCCCTGCGTGACGTGCGTCCTCGAGCAGCCCCACCACGCCGATGACCGGCGTCGGCAGCACTGCCCGCCCCAGCGTTTCATTGTAGAGGGAAACGTTGCCGCCCACTACCGGCAAGCCGAGCGCGCGACACGCCTCCGCGATGCCGTCGACGGCCTCCGCGAACTGCCACAAGATCTCCGGTCGCTCGGGCGAGCCGAAGTTCATGCAGTCCGTCACCCCGAGCGGTCTGGCCCCCGCGCACGCCACGTTGCGCGCTGCTTCCGCGACGGCCATGGCCGCGCCGCGACGGGGATCGAGGAAGACGTGACGACCGTTGCCGTCGGTGGCGATGGCGAGCGCCTTCCCCGTGCCCTTCACGCGCAGCACGGTGGCGTCCGAGCCGGGAAGCACCAGCGTGTTGATCCCCACCTGCTGGTCGTACTGCCGGAAGGCCCAGGCCTTGGATGCGACGTTGGGTGATGCCATCAGCCGAACCAGAACGTCGCCGGCATCACCCGGCGGCGGCAGCGTGAGCGGATCGAACGCCTCGAGCTCGGCCAGCCACGCCGGCCGCGCCGTCGGCTTCTCGTAGCGCGGCCCCTCGCCGAGCTCGCGCACGGGCACGTGGGCGACGACGTCGCCGCGCTCTCGCACGACCAGCTCCGCGTCGGCCGTGACGTGGCCGATCTCGACCGCGTCGAGCTCCCACCGGGCGAAGATTCGCTTGACGTCGTCCTCGCGGCCCCGTGCCGCGACGAGCAGCATGCGCTCCTGCGATTCCGAGAGGAGGATCTCGTACGGCGTCATCCCCGTCTCGCGCTGGGGGACGCGCGTCACCTCGATGTCCATGCCGGTGCCGCTGCGGGCCGGCATCTCCGACGTGCAGCAGGCCAGGCCGGCCGCGCCCATGTCCTGGATGCCGAGCACCGCGCCGCTCGTCATCGCTTCCAGGCACGCCTCGAGGAGCAGCTTCTCGGTGAAGGGATCGCCGACCTGCACGGTCGGTCGCCGCTCCTCGGCGTGCTCGTCGAACGTGGCCGAGGCCATCGTCGCCCCGTGGATGCCGTCGCGCCCGGTCTTGTTCCCGACGTAGAAGACGGGATTGCCGACGCCCTCGGCGCGGGCGCGGAAGATGCGATCCGCGCGCACGAGACCGACGCACATCACGTTGACGAGCGGATTCCCCGCGTACTCCGGGGCAAAGGCGATCTCGCCGCCCACGGTGGGACACCCGAAACAGTTCCCATACCAGCTGATCCCGGAGACGACGCCCTCGATGATCCGGCGCGTCTTGAGATCGTTCGGGTCGCCGAAGCGCAGCGAGTCGAGCAGCGCGATGGGCCGCGCGCCCATCGTGAAGATGTCGCGCAGGATGCCTCCGACGCCCGTCGCGGCCCCCTGGAATGGCTCGATGAACGAGGGATGGTTGTGGCTCTCGATCTTGAACACGACGGCCCAGCCGTCTCCGATGTCGAGGGCGCCGGCGTTCTCGCCCGGTCCCTGCAGCACGCGCGCCCCCTCCGTGGGAAGTCGGCGCAGGAACACGCGGGAGTGCTTGTAGGCGCAGTGCTCGGACCAGAGCGCCGAGAAGAGCCCGAGCTCGGTATAGGTCGGCTCGCGTCCGAGGGCGCGGATGACGCGATCGTATTCCTCACCCGTGAGCCCGAGGGCGCGGGCGAGGTCGACCGTGACCTTGGGTGAGGCGGTGGTCAACCGTTCAGCGCTTGAGGAAGCTGCCGTCTTCGATGAGCGTGCCGAGGAGCGAGTGGAAGAGGACCAGACCGTCCGTGCCGCCGAGCGCTGCCTCCGCGGCCCGCTCGGGATGCGGCATGAGACCGAGGATCGTCCCCGCGGCGTTGACCACGCCCGCGATGTTCTCCAGCGAGCCGTTGGGATTGGCCGCCCTGGTGACGTGGCCGTCGGCAGTGGAGTACCGGAACACGATCTGGTTGGAGGCCTTCATGGTGGCGAGCGTCTCGGGATCGACGTGGTACTTCCCCTCGCCGTGCGAGATCGGCATCGTGAGCACCTGGCCGGGACGCAGACCGCGCGTGAACGGCGTGTCGCCGTTCTCGACGAGCAGATGCGTCGACTGACAGCGGTACTGCAGGCACTCGTTGCGCATCAGCGCGCCAGGCAGGAGTCCGGCCTCGCAGAGGATCTGGAAGCCGTTGCACGAGCCCAGCACGTACCCGCCCTGAGCGGTGAAGTCACGGAGCGCCTCGACGACGGGCGAGCGACCGGCCACCGCGCCCGCGCGCAGGTAATCGCCGTAGGAGAACCCGCCGGGCAGGATGACGCAGTCGAGGTCGCGCAGGTCGCGTTCACGATGCCAGACGTACTTCACGGGCTGGCGGAGCACTTCGGAGATCACGTAGTGGAAGTCGCAATCACTCCACGTGCCCGGGAAGACCACGACGCCGAATTTCATGGGATCGAGCGTCTCCTGTGCGACGTCGAACGCGTGCTCATCTTACCCTCGGCCCCCCGTCCCGGCAACCGCGCCGGCCGTCGTCGTCTCGGCCTCGTGCGCCATCTCCACGGTGTAGTCCTCGAGGAGCGGATTGGTGAGGAGCTTCCGGCACATGTCGTCGACGCGCGCGCGGGCGTGCTCCGCGCTGGCCGCATCGACGTCGAGCTCGATGAGCTTGCCGACGCGGACGTCGCGGAGATCGGCAAAGCCGAGGCCGTGGAGCGCGCGCTGCACCGTGGCGCCCTGCGGGTCGAGGATCCCCGACTTGAGGCGCACCAGCACCCGGACCTTCATCGCCCCCGGCCGCCCTCCACCACGCGCCGGTACACTTCCTGGTACGCGTCCTCGACGCCGCCCAGATCCTGGCGGAACCGGTCCTTGTCGAGCTTCTGCCGCGTGGTGGCGTCCCAGAGGCGGCACGTGTCGGGCGAGATCTCGTCGCCGAGGTAGAGCGACGAGCCCGCGCGCCCGAACTCGAGCTTGAAGTCGACCAGGAGCAGTCCGCGCTGGCGCAGATGCGGCCGCAGGACCGCGTTGATCCGCCGCGCCGTCTGCTTCATCCACGCGACCTCGCGCGGCGTGGCCAGCTTGAGCATCGCCACGTGCTCGTCATTGAGCATGGGATCGCCGAGGGGATCGGACTTGTAGTAGAGCTCGACGAGCGGCTCCTTGACGTCGGTGCCCTCGGGCAGGCCCGTGCGCTTGGCCAGGCTGCCCGCCACCACGTTGCGCACGATGGTCTCGATCTTGATGATGTCGAGCTTCTTGCACAGCATCTCGCGCTCGGACAGCGTCGCGATGTAGTGCGTCGGCACGCCGCGCCGGCCGAGCAGCTCGAACAGGGTGGCCGACATCTGGTTGTTGACCACACCCTTGCCGAGGATCGTCCCGCGCTTGAGCGCGTTGAACGCGGTGGCGTCGTCCTTGAAGTACTGGATGACGAGATCACGACGCGAGGTGGCGTAGACGATCTTGGCCTTGCCCTCGTACAGCTTCTCGCCCTGCTCGACCTGCGGGACGTCGGTCGAGCGACGCGCCGTGCGGCGCTGCGACCCTCGTGAGCTGGCCTTCGTGCGCCGCACCGCCATCACGCCAGCCCCGCGCGGCGAAAGATGGCGTCGACGTGTCGCAGGTACCACGCCGGGTCGAAGCAGGCCTTGAGGGCGTCGGACGAGAGATGTTCGATCACGGAGGGATCCTCCCCGAGGAGTTCGAGAAACGACCGGCGTTCCTTCCACGCGCGCATGGCGTTCTTCTGCAC
>JBKPPN010000384.1:0-5683 GCA_046733575.1 Candidatus Methylomirabilota bacterium
CGCCGACGCCTTCACCCGCTGGTGGCCGCTGGCGCTCCACGCCGTCGACATCGGGGCCGCCCTCATCCTCGTCCGCTTCACCGGCGCCTCGACGAGTCCCTTCTTCGTGGCCCTGCTCTTCCCCCTGCTGCCAGGCACGCTGCGGTGGCGGTGGCGCGGCATGATCTGGACGATGGTGCTCCTGCTGGGCGGATTCCTGAGCATCGGGATGCAGGAGAAGATGGCCTTCAACGAGACCCGCTTCAACGTCGACGCGCTCACGCTGCGGGCCGCCTATGTCGCGGCGGTCGGGCTCATCCTGGGCTTCATGGAGGCGTACGAGCAGCGGTCGCGGCTTGCCGTCGCGCGCGCGGCGGGATGGAGCGGCGCGACGGCGGCCGACGAGGAGGAATTCCTTTCGCGTATCCTCCGCTACGTGGCGGACACCATGGAAGCGCCGCGCGTGCTGCTCGTGTGGCGCCCGAGCGGCGCCGGCTTCATGGACGTCGTGGAGTGGAGCGCGGCCGGGCTGCGACGCGGCACCGAGACGGTGTCGCTCTGGGCCACCGCGCTGGCGCGTCCCGTGCGCGAAGCCGATTTCGTCTGCGCCGACGTGATGTCGGCGGCGCCCGAGACGATGTACACGTCGTCGAGCGGGCTGCAGCGCTGGCGTGGCGCCCCCGCCACGACGGCGCTCAGCGCACGCTTCGCCATGCAGTCGGTGCTATCGCTGCGCCTGCACGCCACCGGGATCTCGGGACGCCTGTTCGTCCTCGACAAGCCGCAGCTCACGGGTGACGAGCTCGTGCTGGGTGCCCTCGTCGCGCACGAAGTGGAGACATCCCTGGAATCGCACTCGATGCTCAAGCGGCTGCAGGACGCCGCGGCGAGCGAGGCGCGCCTCCGCGTCGCGCGCGACGTCCACGACGACGTGCTGCAGGCCATGACGGGCATCTCGCTCGGTCTCGAGACGGTGGGACGACTCATCGACCAGGCGCCGGCGCGCGCCCGCGAGCACCTGGCCGAGATCCAGGGCCGCCTGGGCAGCGACCAGCGGAGCCTGCGCACCGCCGTGACCGGCCTCAAGCGACGCTCGGCGCCCGCGGCCCAGCTCGCCACCCAGCTCGCGGAGCTCGCCGGCGACGTCGAGCAGGAGTGGGGCCTGCCGGTCAAGCTCGAGTCGGAGCTGCGCGGCGTCACCGTCTCCGATGCGGCCGCGCACGAGATCCGCCAGATCGTGCGCGAGGCGGTGGTCAATGCCGCGAAGCACGCCCACGCGTCGGCCGTCTCCGTCGAGGTGCGGCAGCAGAACGAGGAGCTGCACGTGACTGTCGTCGACGACGGCCGCGGCTTTCCGTTCCACGGCAAGTACAGCGATCCCGACCGTCGACGCCTGCGCGTGGGACCGGTCGTACTCGCCGAGCGCGTGGAGGCGCTCGGTGGATCGCTCGGCATCGAGTCGAGCACGAGCGGCGCACGCCTCGACATCCGGATCCCGCTGGGCTGACATGCCGATCCGCCTCGTCATCGCCGACGACCACACCGTCGTGCTCAAGGGGCTGGCGACGTTCCTCGCCCTCGAGCCGGATCTGAGCATCGTCGCCACGTGCACCAACGGCGACGACGCCATCGAGGCGGTCCAGCGGCACCGTCCCGACATCCTGCTTCTCGACCTCCGCATGCCGGTGGTCGACGGACTGTCCGTGCTGCGCACGCTCAGCACGCGGCCGGACCCGCCCAAGGTCGTCATGCTGACCGCGACCATCGAGGACGACGAGGTGGTGGAGGCGGTGCGCCTCGGCGCGTCGGGTGTGTTCCTGAAGGAGCTCCCGCCCGAGCTACTGCTGGAGTGCATCCGGAAGGTGCACGCGGGGGAGCGGTGGCTCGAGAAGCACACGGCGGCTCGCGCGCTGGACCGTGTCGTGCGGCAAGAGAAGAGTCAGCGCGCCGTGGCCGGGCTGCTCACCCCGCGCGAGATCGAGATCATTCGGATGGTGGCCGAGGGCATGCGCACGGGCGCGGTGGCCAAGCGGCTCAACGTCGCCGAGGGCACCGTCAAGACGCACCTGCACAACATCTACGACAAGCTGAAGATCGACGGTCGCGTGGCGCTGACCCTGTTCGCCATCCAGAACGGGATCACGCAAGGCGATCCGGGGACGCGTCCGGGCGGTTCATCGCGCAGCTGAAGCGGCCGCGCTGCGAGGGAGGCTGAGATGGCGTACGACCTGATCGTGGCGAACGGCATGATCGTCGACGGCACGGGCTTCCCCCGCTATCGCGGTGACGTCGCCGTCCAGGATGGCCGCATCGCGAAGATCGGGCGTCTCGCCGGCGCCGCCGCCGAGCGCCGCATCGACGCCGACGGCCTCGTCGTCGCCCCGGGGATCATCGATCTCCACACGCACTACGACGTGCAGCCGTTCTGGGATCGCCTGTGCACGTCGTCGATCTGGCACGGCGTCACCAGCGTCCTCACCGGCAACTGCGGACTCACGGTCGCGCCGCTCCGTCCCGAGCACCGCGAGCCCATGCTGGCCACGTTCTGCTGCGTGGAGGATCTGCCCCTTCGCTCGCTGAGCGCCGTGATGCCGTGGTCGTGGCAGAGCTTCGGCGAGTTCCTGGACGCTATCGACATCGGCCTCGGCGTCAACATGCTGCCGCTCGTGGGCCACAATCCCCTCCGTCTCGGCGCCATGGGCGCGGCGGCCTGGGAGCGCGCCGCGACGCCGGACGAGATCGCGACGATGCAGCAGACGCTGGGCGCCGCCATCGAGGACGGGGCGTGGGGCTGGAGCACGACCAACTCGCCCACACACGCCGGGCCGTCCGGCGAGCCCGTGCCGAGCCGTCGCGCTGCGGACGACGAGCGCGTGGCCCTCGGCCGCACGCTCGGCCGCTACAACCGCGGCATCATCGAGATCCTGCCCCCGTCCGTGCTGCGTCCCGACCCGGCCGATCAGCAGCACCTGACCGACGTCGCGCTCACGAGCGGGCGGCCGGTGTTCTTCCTCGTCAACGACGCCTCGATGCAGGACTACACCGAGCGCGCGTCGCAGCAGGGCGCGCAGGTCGTCGCGCTGCTGCGCGCCATCCCCTTCAATCCGAAGATCACGCTCAAGAAGACGACGTTCTTCAACAGCCTCCCGGGCTGGGACGTGCTGATGGGATTGACGCCGGACAAGCGGCTCGCCGCGCTCGCCAACGGGGAGAAGCGCGCCGAGCTTCGCGAGGCGGCCATGCAGCGGCAGCGCCGGCGCCCCGGCGTGCCCGGCCGCTTCGTGCCGTGGAAGTCGATCTACGTGAACCGCGTGGCGCTGGACACGAACCGTCGCTGGCAGGGTCGTCGCCTCGAAGACATCGCGACCGAGACGGGCAGGCACGTCGCCGACGTGATGCTCGACCTCGCCCTCGAGGAAAGGCTCGAGACCGAGTTCCAGCTGCGCACGCGCTCGGCGGAGGAAGACGTCGCGCTGGCGGAGTTCGTGAAGAGCGGGCACGCCCTCCCCTCGCAGACCGACGCGGGCGCGCACCTGAACACGAATCCCTGCACAGCGGGCGAGTCGACCTACGTGCTCAGCGAGTGGGTGCGCGAGCGCGGCCTCCTCTCACTCGAGGACGCCGTCCGTCGCTACACGTTCCAGCCCGCCCGGCTGATGGGGCTGCACGACCGCGGGCTCGTGCGCGAAGGGATGGCGGCCGACCTCATGGTCTTCGATCTCGCCACGCTGGCCAACCGCGAGGACGAGATCACCTTCGACGGGCCGAAGGGCACACCGCGACGCGTGCAGGGCGCCGACGGCGTGCACCACGTCATCGTGAACGGCCAGGTCGTGCTCGATCACGGCACGCACACGGGCGCGTTCCCGGGCCGGGTGCTCCGCGCGACCCAGTACTGATCGTCGTCGCGCCGGAGCGGCGCGCGCGGCATGAATCCTGACGTCGTCGCCGCGATCACCCGCCTGCGCGCCGAGCGCGTCCTCTCCGAGCCGCAGGCGGCGCGGTTCGCACGGGTGGCACGCCGCGAGGTCGTGTCGGTCCGCATCGAGCTCCGGCTCCTCCTCTATCTCGGCGTGGTGCTGCTCACCTCCGGCGTCGGGCTCCTCGTCGCCCAGCACCACGACGCCATCGGCCCCGTCGCCATCGCGGCGACGCTCGCGCTCGCGGGCGCCGGCTGCCTGGCCTGGATCGCGCGGACCTCGCCGCCGTTCTCGTGGGGCGAGGTCGAGGTGCCGAGCGTGGCCTTCGACTACGTCCTTCTGCTCGGCTGTCTCCTCCTCGCCGCCGACCTCGGCTACGTCGAGGCGCAGTTCACGGTGCTCGGTCCGCGCTGGCCGTATCACCTCCTCGTGGTCGGCATGCTGGAGATGCTCGCGGCGTACCGGTGGGACTCGCGCGTCGTCCTCGGACTCTCGCTCACGACGCTCGCGGCGTGGCGCGGCGTGTCCGTCACCCTGCACGCGCTCGGCGCGCGCGCCTCCGACGACCTCCGCGTGAACGCGATCGTCATCGGACTCGTCTACGTCGTCCTCGCCGCGCTCGCCGTCCGTCTCGATCGCAAGGCGCACTTCGAGCCCGTGTTCGCCAACCTGGGGCTCTTGCTCGTACTGGGAGGGCTCGTCTCCGGCGTGCTCGACCACCGGTCGTGGGGAATCTGGCTCGTGGCCCTTCTCGTCGTCGCCGGCGTCGTCGTCGCGGGCGCGTTCCGGCTCGGCCGCTCGCTCGCGTTCGCCGAGGGCGTGGCGGCGGCGTACCTCGGCGTCCTGCGCCTCCTCTTCGAAGGCATGCCGGACAGCATGGCGTTCCTCGTCGCCGCGCTGATGGGCGCGGCGGTGCTGATCTTCGTCTTCGCGGCGCACCGACGGATGGCGCAGGCATGAGGGCGGACGCCGTTGCGTGGGATCGCGCGGCCGAGGTGCGCGAGGCCGCGCAGGGCTGGCGGCGCGCGGGCGCCATCGACGCGACGACGTACGAGGCCATCGTGCGCGCCTATCCGGATCCGTGCGTCACGCCGTCGGCGGTGTGGCGCGTGCTCACGGCCGGCCTCGTGAGCGCGGTGATCGTCTGCACGCTCGGCGCGGTCGCGCTCGCCACCCGGCCTCGCGGTGTCGGCATCGCGGTGCTGTGCGGCGTGGTCGGCGCACTCGCCCTCGTCGTCACCGAGCTGGTGGAGCGCTCTCCGTCGCTCGCGCGTCGCGGCGTCGCGGGCGCGACGGCGTTCTGGGGGTGCGCGCTGCTCCTCGCGTCGCTGGTCGTGACGCTCGAGGAGATCGGGCGACTTCGGGGCGCACACAGCATCGACGCGGTGCTGATCGCGACCGTGGTGCTGCTGGGCGCCACCTGCCGGCGGTGGGGCCATCCCGCCTTCGCGGTCTTCGCGGTCATCGCGCTGCTCGTCGTGCTCGGACGTCAGCCGCACGGGCGGCTGCTCTGGGTCCTCGTCGGCGTGCTGCTCGTGGCGCGGTTCCTCCGTCGCATCGACGACGGCGGGTGGGCGCCCTCGCATCGCCGCGCGGCGATCGTCCTCGTCGTGGCCGGGATCGCGGCGGTCTACGCGGCCGCGAACGTGTACTCGCTCGACGAGCGGCTCATCGAGCACCTCGACCTGAGCTTCGGGTGGTCGCCGCGACCGCTGCCGCGCGCCGCCTGGGTCGTTCCGGCCGCGTCCGTCGTCACGGCTGCGCTGCCTCTCGTCGTGCTCGTG
>JBKPPN010000385.1:0-5231 GCA_046733575.1 Candidatus Methylomirabilota bacterium
TCGTAGTGTCGGTTCATCATGAGGAACGTCACGACGAGGATCGGGATGACCTACACGACGATGCATGCCTCGTGGGTCAACTTGGCGACGGCGATCATGACGCCTGTGCAGAGCCCGCCGGAAGCCGCTGATCACCAGACGGTGTCGCCAGCCGCGGTCGCGTTTCTTCCACCAGTGCATCACCATGCCGCTCTGGGGCAGCGGGAACGACAATCGTTCGGGCGATCGCAGCCACGCAGATCACACCGATGAGGACCTTGTAGGTCCGCAGTACGGGAGAGGCCGACGTGACGGCCGCGACGCTGGCGCCGACCGAACGGCGACGGTCAGCACGTAATCGACCAGCAGTGCGGCCGCAGCGATGAGCCGGGCACGGTGCCGAGATTCGAGCGCGCGAGATGTAGGAGCCACCGCCGCTGGGATAGGCGTGAATAGTGTGCTGGTACGCGATGCCAACGATGAGGATCAGCCTCGCGATGGCGAGCGCGATCGGCGTGGCTGGACCGCGGCGGCACCGGCGAGCACGAGGATGAGCAGGATCTCCTCGGTCGCGTACGATTTTTAGAAGATCTCGAGCGGCTGAGAGGAGTTCTTGACGGGGAGTTGAGTCTTTCGCGTGTCAGGCTGGAGCGTGTCTGACATCGGTCGTAGCACGCCGCCCGCCGTCCGGTCGCACTGACGGGAACTCTACGCGATCGCTCCGTTCATCGGCACCGCATTGTTCGTGATCCACGTCGCGGGACGAGTGCTCGTCACTCGCGTGACCCTCGATGGCGCCGTCGCGCCGCCGCCTGGGTCTTGATGGTGGTGTGGGTGCGCGCAAACGGGATCGCGCTCGGGCAGTGCGAGTGCTGCGCGTGCCCGTCCGAAACGCTCCGCGTCCGCATCATCCCGTCCGTCGCGGCGGTGGACCGCCGGCGTTCCCCTCGTAGCCGGGCGTCACGTGCACGTCGACGACGCACACGCCGCCGTCTCGGACAATGCCGATGCCCTGCTCGATCACGGGTCGGAGGTCCGCGACCTTGGTGACGGGCCCCAGGCCCTCGGCGCCCTGCGCGCGCGCCATCATGGCGAGATCGATGTCGGGGCCGCTGATGCGCTGGCCGATCCAGCGGTTCTCCACGGGCCGTGAGCGCTCCCTCGCCACGCGCTCCTGGTGCAGCTCGTCGTTGAAGTAGGACCGATTGTTGGCGACGAGGACCAGGCACGGAATGCGGTAGTGCGTGGCCGTCCAGAACGCGGTCACGCCCATGAGGTAATCGCCGTCACCCATGATGGCCACGGGCAAGCGTCCGCTGCCCTTGAGCGCGAGCGCCGCGCCGACGGTGATCCCCGGTCCCGCGCCCACGCCCGCGCCGCCGTCGCCACCGAGCCAGTCCAGCGGGTGACGAACGTGGCGATACCCGCCGTTCCAGCCGAGCGGCAGCTTGGTGAGACAGACGTCCAGCCCCGTCGTCGCGGCATTGAAAGCGTCGGCAAGCGTGCGCAGCGAGACGACATCGGGCGCTGACGCCGGTGCGGAACACGGGGCGCTGACCGCGCGCGGCGCGGATCGCGTGGAGCACGCGTCGAGCAGCAACGGGAGCGCCGCGTCGGGCTCGCACAGCAAGTACAGGTCGATCGGCGGCAGCCCCTGGTACTCCATGCCGAAGCCGCGATGACTGTGCTGGTCAACGGAGACCTGGATCACGGTGCCGTCGAATGCCCGGTCACCCACGGCCTGCTTCAGCGTGCCTCCCAGATCGATCCAGTCCAGCGACAGCACCACGTCGGCGTCGCGGATCGCCGCCGCCGCCGCCGGCGAGAGGAAGCCCCCCGGCGGTCCGACGTGCAGCGGATGGTCGGTGGGAAACGCCGCGCCCGTCTTGAGGTCGGTGATCACCGTCGCCCCGACCGTCTCCGCCAGCGCGATCCGATGACGCCACGCGGTTTCGCTGCGCGAGACGCGGCCGGCCAGGATCACCGGACGTCGGGCCGAGGAGAGCCGGCGTGCCGCGTCGACGACGAGCGACTGCGCGGGAACGACGGACGCGGGCGGCCGATAGCGGGTCGCCGTCGGTACGGGCGGCAGTGCGCCGATCTTCGCTTCCTGCAGCCCGGCGTCGAGGTTCACGTAGGTCGGCCCGCACGGCGCGGTCTCGGCGATCTGGGCCGCGCGCAGCAGCGCCTCGTACGCCGCGGGCACCGACGCGGGCTGGTTGTCCCACTTGGTGAAGTCGCGAATGAGCGCGCCCTGATCGCTGACCGTGTGGATCCAGTCGATCCACGGCCGGCGTTTCGCGGCGTCCCAGGGCCCGGTGGCGCCGAGGATGAGCATCGGGACGCGGTCACACCACGCGTTGAAGATCGACATGCTGGCATGCAGTAGACCGACGTTGGAGTGGAGCGCGACCCCCAGCATGGCTCCGGTGACCTTGGCGTAGCCGTGCGCGAGCGAGACCGCCGTGTCCTCGTGCAGGCACAGGAGCATCTGCGGCCGGACGTTGCTCAGATAATTGACGATGCTGTCGTGCAGGCCGCGGTAGCTGGCGCCGGGCGTCAGCGCGACGTACGGAAGGTCGAGGGCGCGCAGCATCTCGGCGATGGCGTCGCTGCCCCACACGTCGGCGCCGCGTGCGGCGGGCTCGGGCGTGTCGTGCGCGATCTTGCCGTCCATCCCAACTCCTCTCCTCAGCGCGGCCAGTACATGATGACCGCGACGCCGGCCAGACAGATGAGCGCTCCGATCACGTCGGCACCGTCGGGGGCGATGCGGTCCACGATCCAGCCCCACGCGAGCGAGAGCACGACGAAGACGCCACCGTACGCGGCGTAGACGCGGCCGAAGTGCGACGGCTGGTACGTCGGCACGATGCCGTAGATGACGAGCACGAGCGCGCCGAGCAGCCCGACGAGTACGCTCGCGCCGTTTCTCCACCACTGCCAGACGAGATAGCCGCCGCCGATCTCCGAGAGACCGGCGGCGACGAAGAGCAGGAGCGACCGCGTCACGCCTCGGCGGTCGCGGCGGAGCGACCGGCGATGCGGCCGAACACCGAGCCGGCCATCAGCCCGGCGCCGCCGGGGTAGTTGTTGTAGAAGAGCCCGCCGACGAGCTCGCCCGCGGCGTAGAGACCGGGCATCGGGCGGTTCTCGGCGTCGAGCACCTGGCCGCGCTCCGTGATATGAAGGCCGCCGAAGGTGAAGGTGATCCCGGTCGTCACGGCGAAGCCCACGTAGGGCGGCGTGTCGAGCGGCTGAGCCCAGTTCGACTTCGGGATCGCGAGGCCGCGCGTGCCCTTCCCGTCCTTGATGGCGGGATTGAACGTGCCGGGCTGCACGGCGGCGTTGAACTCGCGCACCGTCTTCACGAGACCGTCCACCGAGATCTCGAGCTTGCGCGCGAGCTCCTCAATGGTGCCGGCGTCCGCCTTGGTCACCTCGCGGATCCGGTACTCCTCGCGCGTCATCTCGATCGTCTTCTGGTCGAAGATCTGGAACGCCGCACGGCGCGGCTGCTTGATCACCTCGCGGCCGTACTTGACGTAGGTGTAGTTGCGCATGTCGGCGCCCTCGTCCACGAACCGCTCCCCGTTCACGTTGACGATGATGCCGAGCGGGTACGAGTGCTTCTGGAAGTTGTCGCCGACCTTGCGGTCGCCGTGCCAGGGCGCGTTGTAGTCCCACTGCACGGCGTGACAGCCGCTCCAGTGCCCCCACGGCTGCGCGCCGATTTCGAGGGCCATCCGGATGCCGTCCCCGGTGTTGTAGGGCGTGCCGCGCACGCGGGCGAGATCCCAGTTCGGCCCGAGATAGCGCGTACGCATCTCGACGTTCGCCTCGAAGCCTCCCGACGCCAGCACCACCGCGCGGGCCTCGATGGCCTCGACGCTGCCGTCCGCGGTGCGGATCTCCACGCCGGTCACGCGGCCGCGCGCGTCGGTGACGAGGCGGTGCGCCTTCGCCTCGAAGCGGACGTCGATGCCCGCCTTGCGCGCGGACTCGTATTCCATGTCGATGAGACCGGGACCGCCCCCCACCGCTTCGAGGACGAGGTTGCCGAAGAACGTGAACTTCCCGCCGACCCTGTACGCCTGCCGACCGAACATCGGGATCCAGCGGATGCCCTGTCCCTTCATCCACTTCATCGTCGGCTGCGACTCGCGCACGAGCAGCAGCGCCAGGTCCGCGTCGGCAAGGTCCTCCGTGACGCGCATCAGGTCGTCGTAGTAGTTGTCCTCGGTATAGACCGGGACGTCCATGGACGCCTTCTCCTCGTCGGAGAGGTCGCCCACGAGGTCGCACACCTCGTCGAAGGTCCGGAACGCGAAACGAAAGCCCCCGGCGGTGAAGAACCCGTTGCCACCGCGCCACGCCTCGGGCGCCTTCTCGAGGACGAGCGTGCGGGCGCCGTGCTCGCGCGCGGAGAGCGCCGCGCACATCGCGGCGTTCCCGCCCCCGACGACGACGACGTCGTATCGAGCGGCCATGTCAGGAAACCCTTCGGGCGACGGAGAGGCGGATCATCGGGAGCTCCTTTCGTGTCGCGAAACGCGGGGGGCGTCCGCCCGCCCATCGTAGCGCAAGCCTCGACGGTCGGGAGACGGCGCGAGGGGAGCAGGGTCGCAAACGGCCTCCGACGCGAACGGCGCCGGAGGCCGGCGCCGTCGTGTCGTGGCTGGGGAAGACCGCAGAGTGACGTGCGGTTACTGCACCTGGAACGTCGTGGACGCCTGCGCCGTCGCGCCGCCGCTCACGGTGGCCTTCGACTGCGCCTGGTACGTGCCCAGCGAATCCTGCTTCTTGACCGACATCTTGACGACGGCGCGCCCGCTCGAATCGGTGGACGCGCTGAGTCTGGTATTGATCCCGTTCGGCTTCGTGATCGTCACGCTCACCGTCGCGCCCGCAACCGGCGAGCCGTTCATCCGCACGTTCGTCGAGATGTAGACCGATCCCGGACGTCGATAGATCGACTGGTTCGTCGAGACCGAGGCGTCGACGCCCGACGTCACGACGTACGTGGCCGACGCGGAGCCGACGTGCGAGGCGTCGGCGAGGTCGCTCGTCTTCACCGTGATCGGGTAGAAGCCGCCGACGGCCGACGACGGAGACGTGACCGCGACGGTCGTGGACCCCGACGCGCCCGGCGCGAGCGTGATGCTGGCATTGCCGAGCGTGCCGACCCACCCCGAGGGAACGACGTCCTGCAGGCTGAACGTGGACGGCGCACAACCCGTGTTGTCGTTGTT
>JBKPPN010000386.1:0-12562 GCA_046733575.1 Candidatus Methylomirabilota bacterium
GGCCTGGGCCGCCCGCGTCACCGGCGTGGCGGCCGACCGCATCGTCGCCCTCGCGCGGCGCTACGCCACCACGCGACCGGCCATGATCGTCCTCGGCGGGAGCTCGATGCACAAGGGCGCGCAGGGATGGCAGGCCGCCCGCGCGATCGGCTGCCTGCCCGGGCTCACCGGCAACGTCGGCAAGCCCGGCGCCGGGTTTGGACCGCGCCACGGCGGCAACACGCACGGCCAGGCGCTCGCCAGCATCGTCCCGCCCAGGCGCGAGATGAACGCGCCCGAGCTGCCGAACCAGATGTCGCGCATGACGGAAGCGCTGAACGCGCGCGACGTGCGCGTCATGCTGCTGTTCGGGACGGACATGCTTTCGTCGTTCGCGGACGCTCGTGCGCTCGCGTCCGGTCTCGAGGCGGCGGATCTCGTGGTCAGCTACGACCTGTTCCTCAACGACACCGCGCGCCGCGCGGCCGACGTCGTGCTGCCCGCGACGTCGTGGCTCGAGGAGCTGGGCTGCAAGAGCACCAACACGCACCTCTACCTGATGCCGCCCGCGCTCCATCCGCCCGGGGAGACGAGACCGCTCGGCGCCATCGTGCGCGCGCTCGCAGCACGGCTCGACGTGCCGGACGTGCTGCCGTGGAGCGACGAGGGCGTCATCGACACCATCCTCGATCATGCCTCGACGCGACACGCCACCGTCGCGGCGCTGCGCGCCGAGGGCGGCGTGCGCGCGCTCGACGTCTCGCACGTCGCACATCCCGATCTCGTGTTCGCGACGCCGTCGGGCAAGATCGAGTTCGTGTCGGCGCGCGCCGCCGCTCTCGGGCTGCCCGCGCTCCCCGAGCACCTCGAGGTCGAGGCGTCGCCGCATCCCCTCGTCCTGCGTCAGGGCCGCACGCTGGCGCACTTCCACGGCTTCTACGATCACGGCCGGGCGCTGCCCTCGCTCGCGGCCCTCGAGCCGGAGCCCGTCCTCTGGATCGCGCCCGCGGACGCCGGCGCGCGCGGCATCCGCGACGGCGACGCCATACGCTGTCACAACGACCGCGGCGAGATGCGGGCGCGCGCCCACGTCACCGACGCCATCGCAGCCGGGACCGTGTGGATGCGCGACGGCTGGACCGGGCTCAACGACCTGACGTCGGGCGCGCCCATCGTCCCCGACGCAGCCGTGGACATGTTCCCCTTCTCGGCCGGCCAGGCCTCCTTCGACGCCCGCATCGACGTCAGCCCGGAGGCCGACCTCGTCCTCCGGCGGTCATGAACCGACGGCGCCGACGGCGACGCGGACGGCGGTCAGCACGGCGTTGAGGTCGTAGGGCTTGCCGAGGATCTCGATGGCGTCGGTGGGGCCGACGAGCCGTTCGAGGGCCGCCTTGTTGGTGGTGGTGAGCACGATGCCGCGTCCCCGCATGACCTCCGTGTCGAGGAGCAGCTTCAGGAACGTCCAGTTCTCCTCGTACGGCGGCGACACGTCGTAGACGACCACGCGCAGGTTGTTGCTCCGCACGTAGTCCACGAAGTCCTCGCGACCGTTGCGGATGTCGGTCACGTGCGCCGCCACGGTGAGGAAGCCCGCCTGCTCCATCACCGTGCGCAGCATGGCCACGGTGTCATCGCTGCTGTTCACGATCCCGACGACGATGCGGGGGTTCATGGGGCTCAGTGTGCCACGCCCGCCGGTGCGGCGGCCGGCGCGCCGACAGGACGAGCCCGGCTACACCGCTCCGAGCACGACGCGGCGATGCAGTGCGCTCAGCATCTCGTCGACGGCAGCGCAGGCCCAGATGCGGAAGAACGGCGACGCCTGCAGGGCGGGGAACTCGCGGTTGACGCGCTCGCGTGTCTGCTCCGGCGTCTCGCCCGGACGCGCCACGCGGATGTGGCCGTAGACGATGCGGTCCTTCTCGTAGATGGCCGGGAATTCCGTGTAGTGGTAGAGGTACTCGAGATCCTTGGTGAAGAACGCGGCGACGGGGATGGACTGCCACGTCTGTGCGTTGCTCGTCTTCAGGAACTCCGCCATCAGATCGGCATTGCTGTCCGGCGCCTCGGCCAGCGTGGGGCGGTGGCTCGCGCTGAACTTCTGCCCGTCCCGCCGGAAGATGCGCAACTCGAGGCCGCCCGCCTCGGCCAGACGCGCCAGCATCGGGATGTCGCGCCGGCAGTCTGACGACCACTCCTCGGAGATGGCGAGGATCTTGGCGGGGCCGCCGGGCTGCGCGGCGAGCCAGCGGATCGCGTCGATCTGCGGCTGGTGCAGGCGCGCGCTCTCGTACGCGGTGCGGAAGAACGCGCTGAAGTCGCGGCGCGGCTCGCCGCCCGACCCCTCGCGGGCCAAATTCTCCGGCGTCCCGATCCACGTCACGTACTGATCGAACGTCATGCCCTGCGCGAAGCGCGCGGGCGTCACCGCCGTCGGCTTGCGATCCACGCTCATCCTCCCTACAGTGGGACGCTCGTCCGACTCTAGCACGCGGAAAGGAACGTCGACATGAAGGTCACGCGCGTCGAGAGCGTCGCGCTGCGCATCCCGATGGTGAAACCGATCGCGCTCGACTTCGCGGAGCACAGCCTCGTGGTGGCGCGCGTGCACACGGACGAGGGCGTCTCGGGACTGGGCTACACGCTGGTCTTCGGGGGCGGCGGCCTGGAGTCGGTGCACGCGTATCTCGAGACGCGCCTCGCCCCGCTCCTCGTCGGCGAGGACCCCACGTTCGTCGAGCGCCTGTGGCAGAAGATGTACCGCGCCGACCGCGGCATCAAGCGACAGGGCGTGGCCGCATACGCGCTCAGCGCCCTCGACATCGCGCTGTGGGACGTCGCTGGCAAGACGGCCGGCCTGCCGCTCTACAAGCTGTGGGGCGCGGTGACGGATCGCGTGTCGGCGTACGGCAGCGGCGGGTGGCCAGCCTATTCCGTGGACGACCTCGTCGCGGAGGCCAAGCGGTACGCCGCGCGCGGCTGCCGCTACTACAAGATGAAGGTGCACGACCCGGATCCGCGCGCCAACGCCCGCCGCGTGGAAGCGGTGCGCACGGCGCTCGGCGACGGCGTGCGATTGATGGTCGACGTGAACCAGAAGCTCGACGTGCTCGGCAACATCGCGCTGGCGCGCGCGCTCGAGCCCTTCGATCTCGTGTGGTACGAGGAGCCGGTGCTCGCCGACGACCTCGCCGCGTGCGCCGAGGTGGCGCACGCGATCCGCATTCCCGTCGCGACGGGGGAGAACAACTACACGCGCTACGAGTTTCGCGATCTCCTCGAGCGCCGCGCGGCGCGCTACCTGATGCCCGACGTGTGTCGCGCCAACGGCTTCAGCGAAACCCTGCGAGTGGGCCGCCTGGCCGCGGCCCACACGGGCGTCAAGGTGTCGCCGCACGTCGTGCACGAGCTCTCGCTGCACGTGGCCTGCGCGCTCGACAACGCGTTCCTGGTCGAGTGGATCGACTGGGCCCCCGCGGATCTCTTCACCGGCATGCCCGTGTGCGAGGACGGCAGCTTCCGCGTCTCCGATCGTCCCGGACACGGGATCGACCTCGCTCCCGACGCCGAGCGGAAGTACGGAGTCACGCGCCGCTGAACGTCGTCGGCAGGGCAGGGGCGCACTCGCACCGCGCGGGGTCGTGAGAGTTTCGTTCTTCTACGGCTGGGTCGTGGTGGCGATCGCCTTCGTCACCATGGGTGTCGGCGTCACCGCGCGCACCACCTTCTCGCTGGTGTTCCCGCCCCTCCTCGCGGAGTTCGGCTGGGAGCGCGGCGTGACGGCGGGCGCGTTCTCCTTCGGCTTCATCGCCTCGATGGTCTTCAATCCGACCATCGGTCGGGTCATGGATCGCTGGGGCGCGCCCGCCGTGATGCTGCTGGGGGCGCTCCTCACCGTGGCCGGGCTCGCGCTGGCGCCGCTCGCGCGCGAACCCTGGCATCTCTACGTCACGCTCGGCATGCTGGTGGCGGCGGGCACGACGTGTCTCGGCTACACGGGCCACGGCCTGTTCCTGTCGAACTGGTTCGTCCGGCGACGCGGGATGGCGACCGGCATCGCGTTCTCCGGCGTCGGCGTGGGCGCGTTCCTCATCCTGCCGTGGGTGGGCGCGGTCGTCGCGCGATCGGGATGGCGTGCCGGCTGCTGGACGATGGCCGCGCTGGTGGCCGTGATCGTCGTGCCCCTCAACCTCTTCCAGCGTGCAGAGCCCGAGTCGATGGGGCAGAGCGCGGACGGCGGCCGCCGCGACGGTGGGACGTCGGGACGTCACTCCGCCAACGTGGTCGACCCCGCCTGGGCCGCCACGACCTGGACCCTCGGTCGGGCCGCGCGCACCGCGCGGTTCTGGTGGCTCGGCCTGGCGTACTTCACCGCGCTGTTCTCGTGGTACGCGGTGCAGGTCCACCAGACGAAGTACCTCACCGAGCTCGGCTTCGACGCCACGCTGGCCGCGTTCGCGCTGGGCGCCGTCGCCATGGCGGGCGTCGTGGGGCAGATCGCGCTCGGTCATCTCTCCGATCGCATCGGCCGCGAGTGGATCTGGACGATCGGCTGCGCAGGCTTCGTCGTCTGCTACGTCGCGCTGCTGCTGCTGCGGACCCATCCCACGCTGGCCTGGCTGTGGCTGATGGTCCTCTCGCAAGGCGCGCTCGGCTACGGTCTGACGTCCGTCTTCAGCGCGATTCCGGCCGAGCTCTTCCAGGGTCCGCACTTCGGCACGATCTTCGGCACCGTCGGCGCCATGTCGGTCGCGGGTGCCGGCGTCGGCCCCTGGCTCGCCGGGATCCTCCACGACCGCACCGGCACGTACGCCGCGGCGTTCACGATCGCCATCGCGTGCAGCCTGCTCTCCGCCATCGCGATCTGGCTCGCCGCCCCGAGAAAGGTCCGGCTCGTGGCGGGGCGTGTGCCGAAGGAACGAACGCCGTAAGGACGGCGTGAGCGGGGGTCGGGACAGACGGCTGCGACGACGCGGGACGGGGACGATCAGCCCCGACGTTCATCGAGCATCTTGACGACGGCCGCGTGCGCCATGACGACGTCGGCCGACTCCTGCAGGGCGGCCGCATACTTTGCCCCGAATTCGTCGCGGCCGCCCGCGCGCACGAGTGCCGCTGTCTCGCGCACGAGCGCCTCCGCCGCGGTCGTGATGTCGGGCATGTCGCGGCTGTCCACCGCGTCGTCGATGCGCGCGACCAGCTGCGACAGCGCGCGCAGCCACGCGAAGCGCTCGTCGCCGAGGAGCAGTCGCAACATCTCGCGCGGCGCGACGCGCCCGTACGTCGACTCGTACGCCGCGCGCTCGCGCTCGAGCAGCACGCCGTGCAGACGGAGGAGGCGCGCGCTGAGCTCGGACAGCCGCCGGCGGTCGTCGTCCTCGCTCACGCTCACGTCCTACGCCTGCGTCGCGAGTCCGGGAACGACCGTGACGCCAGGCAGTCGGCGCAGGACGTCGGGCGCGAGGCGGATCTTCGCCGAGCGGCTGCCGCCCCCCACGATGATCCACTCGCAGGCCATGACGCGATCGTCGACGTAGATCGGCAGGTCGGGGGGCAGCGCGAACAGCGTCACGCCGCCGATCATCATGCCGGTCACCGCCTTCGTCTCGTCCGCGGACGCGAACGACACCTTGGACGCTCCCATCAGCTTCCGCACCGCGTGATTGACGTCGAGGCGCGTGGTGGCCAGCACGACGCACGCGCAGTACTGCTTGGGCTCCTTCTTCGACGCCACGATGATCGTGTTGGCCGACTGCTCGAGAGGGACGTCGTACTTCGCGCAGTACGCCGCGGTGTCGGCGAAGTCGGGATCGATCTCGTGAATCTCGTAGGGCACGCCGAGGTCCTCCAGCGTCGCGGTCACCTTCGCGTCGATGCTCATCGCGACCTGAGCCAGTCGAGATAGGCGGCCAGGCCGGACTCGAGGTCGAACCTCGGACGCCAGCCGAGCGCGCGGAGACGGTCGGCCACGAGCGGTCCGCGCGGCGCCCACGGCGAGGCCTCGCCCGGCGCGAAGCTGAAACGCGTCCCCGGCAGCAGTCGCGCGAGCGTGTCCAGCGTCTGCTGCGCGGTGGCCGACCGTCCCCAGCCGACGTTGTAGACGGCGTGCGGCAAGGTGGGCGCGAAGAGCACGGTGGCGATCGCGCTCGCCACGTCGGCGACGTGGATGGCGTCGCGCGGCTGCGCGGGCGGACCGCTCACGCGGATCGGCTCGCCGCGCAGCGCTGCGGCGCACCAGTAGGCCACCGGGGAGAGCAGTGGCCGCGATCCCGTGTCGCGCTCGAAGGGGCCGAAGGGCGAGGCGAGCCGGACGACGGCGAGGTCGAGCCCGGTGACCTCGGCGTAGCGACGTGCGAGCGCGTCGGCGGCGAACTTCGTGATGGGATAGACGCCCTCCGGCGCCGTCACGTCGTCCTCGGCGATGGGGCGCACGTGGTCGCGCGGGCCGTACACGCTGCCGCTCGACACCACCACGACGCGGCCTCCCCGGCCGCGCAGGGCGTCGAGCGCGTTCATGGTGCCCTGCACGTTGACGTCGACGGTGTCGCGGAAGCGCGCGCGCTCGGCGTCCGGCGGAATGGCCGTGATGGCCGCGCCGTGCACGGCGCGATCGGGATTGCCGCGTTCGATCAGGCTGCGCACGGCGCCCGCGTCGCGGACGTCGAGGGCGTGATAGGCCACGTCGCCGCGGAGGCCTTTCCAGAACCCGCTCAGCGCCTCGTCGGGCGCGTTGAGGTCGGCGGCGAGGACGGCGTGGCCGTCCTCGGCCAGGTGTCGCACGAGGTTCGCCATGACGAAGCCGGTGGCGCCGGTGACGAGGACCTTCACTTCGCCGTCATCTCCGCGTAGACCTTCTTGGCGATCAGGATGGCGTCGCGGACGAGCGGCGCACCGACGTAGCCGAGGAGATGCAGGATCACCTCGTCCAGCTCCTCGTCCTTCCACCCCTGGCGCAGCGCCATGCGGAGGTGGATCGCGAGCTCCTCGTGACGGCCCGTCGCGACGTCCGAGACGACGGTCACCAGCGTGCGCGTCTTCAGATCGAGGCCGGGCCGCGACCAGATGGCGCCGAACACGCTCTCCGTGGCGAGGTCGATGAACTTCCGCGTGTGCGGGTCCCCGTACACGTCGGTGTTGATGCGCTGCACGTAGTCGTCGCCCAGCAGCTGCCGCCGCATCTCCGCGCCCTTCCGGTAGAGCTCGCTCTCGGCCATCTCGGGTGATCTCCTTGTCGGGGTCGTGACGTCGAGGTCGAGGATACCCGCTCCCACGGGCCGGGCAAACCGCGGCGTTGACGCACGGGGCGCGCCCGCATAGCGTTACGTGAGCCGCGCGCGCGGCGTCGAACGGAGGACCACGACATGAAGATCGGCATCTGTATCCCGCACTACGGCCGCCCCATCGAGGTCGATCGCATCGCGAACGTGGTGCGCGCGGCGGAGGACGGCGGGCTCGACTCGGTGTGGGTGACCGACCACGTCATCGTCCCCGAGGACGTCGACGTGATCTATCGCGAGCACATGCTGGATCCGCTCGCCATGCTGCCGTGGCTCGCCGCCGCGACGTCGCGCATCGCGCTCGGCTCGAGCGTGATCATCCTGCCGTATCGCTCGCCGCTGCCCGTGGCCAAGCTCCTCGCCAGCGTCGACGTGCTTTCGGGGGGACGCCTCATCGTCGGCGCGGCCATCGGCTGGATGGAGGGCGAGTTCGACGCGCTCGGGGTGCCGTTCAAGGAGCGCGTGAGCCGGAGCGAGGAAGCGCTCCAGCTCTTCCAGTCGGTGTGGACGCAGGAGCGACCGGAGCTGACGACGGCGCGCCACCACGTCGGCAACGTCCAGGTCTCGCCGATGCCGCTGCAGAAGCCGCGCCCGCCCGTCTGGATCGGCGGGAGCAGCGAGGGTGCGTTCCGTCGCGTGGCGCGCTTCGGCGACGGCTGGCACGCCACGTCGTCGACGCCCGACGAGTTTCGTCAGGGCAAGCAGGCCGTCCTCCGGTTCTGGCGCGAGGCCGGCCGGACGGGTGATCCGGTCTGGTCGATGCGCATTCCCCTGTTCATCGACGGCGTGCACCAGTGGGCGGTGGACCAGAAGTTCCTGCGCGGCCGCCACGCCATCCGGGGGACGCTGAAGCAGGTCGCAGGGCAGCTCGCGGAGTACCAGCGGCTCGGGGTGAGCCACGTCGCGCTCGAGGTCTCGTACTCGGTCTATCCCGCCATCCTCGAGACGATCGACCTGCTCGCCGACGAGGTGAAGCCCTTCCTCGATCGCGGCTCGTATCTCGACCGCGGATAAGGAGATCACGGCCGTGCAATTCGGCATCTTCTACGAGCACCAGCTGCCGCGACCGTGGACGGACACGAGCGAGCTCCAGCTCTTCCAGGACGCGCTCGATCAGGTGGAGCTGGCCGACCGGCTCGGCATCGACTACGCGTGGGAAGTCGAGCACCACTTCCTCGAGGAGTACTCGCACTCGTCGGCGCCGGAGGTGTTCCTCGCCGCGGCGTCGCAGCGCACGCGTCGGATCCGCCTCGGCCACGGGATCGTGCTGATGCCGCCTGCCTACAACCATCCCGCCCGCGTGGCCGAGCGCATCGCCACCCTCGACCTCGTGTCGAACGGCCGCGTCGACTGGGGCACGGGCGAGTCGGCGTCGCGCGCGGAGCTGGAAGGGTTCGGCATCGCGCCGGCCGAGCGTCGCGCCATGTGGCGCGAGACGGTGGAGCAGGTCGCCAACATGCTCGTGATGGACCCGTACCCGGGCTTCGAGGGCACGTACTTTTCGATGCCGGTCCGCAACGTCGTGCCGAAGCCGGTGCAGAAGCCGCATCCGCCGTTGTGGGTCGCCTGCTCCAACCGCGAGACGATCCACCTCGCCGCCCAGCTGGGCATCGGCGCGCTGACGTTCGCGTTCATCTCTCCCGACGAGGCCAAGGGGTGGATCGACGACTACTACGAGACGTTGAAGCGCGAGTGCGTACCCATCGGCCACGCCGTCAACGCCAACATCGCGATGGTGACGGGCTTCTCCTGCCATCCCGACGCCGACGAGGCCCGCCGTCGCGGGATCGACGGCTTCCGCTTCTTCCAGTTCGCCCTCGGCCATCACTACGCCTTCGGCACCCACACGCCGGGTCGCACCGACATCTGGAAGAAGTTCGTGGCCGTGCGCGAGCAGATCGGGACGGAGATCTTCGGCTTCGGCGGCACGGGCTGCATCGGGACGCCCGCGCAGCTCCGCGAGACGCTGCGCGCGTTCCAGGACGCCGGCGTGGACCAGACGATCTTCATCCAGCAGGGCGGCAACAACCGTCACCAGCACATCTGCGAGGCGCTGGAGCTCTTTGCCCGCGACGTCATGCCGGCGTTCAAGGCTCGCGAGGCCGAGCGCGTCGACGCGAAGGCGCGCGAGCTCGCGCCGTACATCGCCGCCGCCTTCGAGCGCAAGAAGACGCTGGCCCCGCTCGCGGAGGGCGAGATTCCGAGCTACCCGGCCTACGGGATGTCGATCGCCGAGGTCGATCTCTCGACGATGCCCGAGGCGAACCGCCTGCGCGTGCTCGCCATGAAGAAGATGCGCGAGATCGCCGAGCGCGCCTGACGTCGATCGTTCCTGCTATCCTGCTGCGCCATGGACAGCCTGGAGCTCGGACTCGAGGGAAAGGTCGCGATCGTCACGGGAGGCAGTGAAGGGATGGGCCGCGCCGCCGTCGAGCGGCTGGCCCGATCGGGCGCGCGCGTCGCCGCGTGCGCGCGCCGCAAGGACGTGCTCGAGCGCGCCGTCGACGACGTCGTCAAGGCCACCGGCGCCGAGGTGATCGCGCTACCCGCCGACGTGTCGCGCGCCGCCGACTGCGAGTCCGTCGTCGCCCGGACGGTCGCCCGCTTCGGCGGCGTCGACATCCTCCTCAACAACGCCGGCACGTCGGCCGCCGCGCCCTTCGACAAAGTCGACGACGCCGCCTGGCAAGCCGACTTCGACCTGAAGGTGATGGGCGCCGTCCGCATGGCCCGCCTGGTGATTCCCCACATGAAGCAGCGAGGCGGCGGCCGCATCATCAACGTCACGACCGTGGGCGGCAAGGCCCCCCGCGCCCAGGGACTCCCGACCAGCGTCTCGCGCGCCGCCGGCATCAACCTGACCAAGTCGCTCGCGAACGAGTACGCCGCCGACAGGATCCTCGTCAACACGATCTGCATCGGCCTCGTCAAGAGCGCCCAGATCGCGCGCCGCGCCAAGGGCGGCGACATCGACGCCCACTACCGCGAACTGGCCAAGCGCATCCCCGTCGGCCGCGTGGCCGAGCCGAGCGAGTTCGCCGACCTCGTGGCCTTCCTCGCCTCGGAACGCGCGAGCTACATCACCGGCACCGCGATCAACTTCGACGGCGGCATGGGGTTCACCGTGTGAGCCGCGTGCGCGGCCGTCGACCGGCCTCGCACGCGCGCCGACGTTTGCCGTTACAGCACGTCGCCCTCGAACAGCGCCCAGGTGTCGATGCCACTGACGCCCGGCGGAAGCCCGAACGACGTCGGCATGTGGACGACCACGGTCTGGTCGAGGTCGCGGCGCGTGAAGCCGAAGTGCGTGAGCCGGTGCGCCACGAGCGCGTCGCCCAGCAGCGTCGCGGACACCGCGTCGACCGGTGAGCGCCGCTGGGACCGGAGAAAGGCGGCCAGCATGACGTCGAACGTCTCGCCGTCGCGGGCCAGCAGCTCGGCGACGTGGAGGACGCGGCCGATCCGGTGCCACACGATCGTGGCGCAGATGTCGCCGCCGTCGCGCAGCGCCGCCATCTCGTAGCGCCGGACCGGACACTCCGCGTAGCGCCAGTTCATGTACGGACTGCTGCGATCGGCGACGACCGTCCTCGCGTAGCGACCCCGCACGCGCTCCCAGAAGGCATCGAAGTCGTCGTCGAACGCGTGCAGGCGCTCGAGGCGCAGACCGCGTGGCAGACGCCGGTACGTCTCGCGCGCCACCATCCGGAGCGCGGCATCGATGGGCACGGCGAGCAGCCGCGCGGCCCGCCCGACACGGCGGTCACGCTCGAGATAGCCGCGCGTCCGCAGTGGACGTGCGAGCCGGGCGGCCGCGCCCGTTCGATAGCCGAGACGATCGAACACGGCGCGCGCGTGCGGATTGGGGAAGCCGTAGAGAAAGGCGAACTCCCCCGTGACGCAGGTGGGCAGCACTGCACGCTGGAGCGCGAGGGCCGGGCCGAACGCGCGGGCCGCGCTGTCCACGACGAAGTCGGTGGGCTGGCCAACGCGACGGAGATGGCCGCCCACGAGCACGCGGTGCGGGTGCACCGCGACCGTGCCGACGGGTCGGCCGTCGGCGTCGCGGGCCAGCCACAACGCGGCGGGGCCGGCGGGATTGCGCTCGTGCAGCCACGCATACCGCACCGTCGGCGTACCGGGAAATCCACGCGCGAGCAGCGCGCAGACCGCCTCCTTCTCGTCCTTCCACTCCACGCGCTCGACCGTGTACCGCATCACGCCACCGACGGAACGTCCTCGACCAGGAGCGGAGGCAAGTGCTGGTAGCGCGTGGCGCGCCGGGCCGCGTCGATGAGCTCGTACACCCGCTCCACGTGCTCCACGCGAAGTCCGATGAAGGCGGCCGCCTCCGAGGCGGTGACGCCGTGATCGCGCGCGTAGAGGGCCCGATCCATCTGCGCCAGCGGCAGCGCGAAGTAGAACTCGTCCTGGGTCTGGGAGAGCGAGTAGGTGTCCGTGGTGGGCGGACGGCGCTGGACCGCTTCGGGGATGTCGAGGTGACGGGCGAGCGCGTAGACCTGGGACTTGTAGAGGTGCGCGATCGGTTTGAGGTCGGCGGCGCCGTCGCCGTTCTTCACGAAGAAGCCCTGATCGAACTCGAGCCGGTTCGGCGTGCCCACCACGGCGTACTGGAGCCGGTCGGCGTGGTAGTACTCCACCATCTTGCGCACGCGCTGCTTGAAGTTGGTCGCGGCCACGATGCCGAGATACGCCTCGGCGGTGAGCCGCACGCGACGCTCCACGCCGCTGGGCGAGCGCACGACGATCGAGAACACGGGATAGCGCCGTGTGCCGACGAGATCGGGCAGCACGATCTTGCAGCGGTCGCGCTCGTCGTACTCGGGCACCACGAGCCGGATGGCGTCGTCGCGGCGGCGGTAGCAGCCGGCGGCGCGCAGGATGGGCGCGATGTCCTCGACGACCACCGCGATGCCCAGGTGCGCGGCCACGAGCCGGCCGAGCCGGGTGCTCTCGGGATCGGAGTCGGTTTCGGGCATGAGCAGACCGAGCACGCGGTCCGCGCCGAGCGCACGGGCGCACAGCGCGGCGCAGACGCTGCTGTCGATCCCGCCCGAGAGACCGAGCACGACGCCCTTGCGTCGCAGCGTCGTGCCCACGAGGCGACGGATGCGACCGGCGATCGTCTCGGTCACGGCCGCCGCGTCGATGGACAGCACGTCGGGCGACAAGGTCGCCACGCTCGTCACGCGCCGTCCCTCGTCGTGGCAACGAGCTCGCGTCGCGCGATCTTGCCCGTCGGCGTCTTGGGAAGGCTGGCGACGAACTGGACGTGGCGGGGG
>JBKPPN010000387.1:0-5179 GCA_046733575.1 Candidatus Methylomirabilota bacterium
ACCCGCGGCCATCGCGACGCCGCCCGCGACGCCGGTCAGCGCCCCGGCTCCGCCGCCCACGCCCGTGGCCCCGGCGGCCGTCGCACCGCCGCCAGTCCCGGCCCCGCCCGTCGAGGTGAAGCGCGAGCTGATCCGCGTGCCCGAGTCGGTGACGGTGGCAGAGCTGGCCGAGAAGATGCGGCGCAAGTCCGGCGAGCTGATCAAGGCGTTGCTGGAGCCCGGCGTCATGGCCACCGTCAACGAGCTCCTCGACGCCACCGCGGCCAAGCTCGTGGCGGACAAGTTCCACGTCGATCTCGAGATCCGTTCCGTGGAAGGCGACGTCCTCGAGGACGAGGACACCGATCCCACCCAGCTCTCGCTGCGACCGCCGGTGGTGACGGTCATGGGCCACGTCGACCACGGCAAGACGTCGCTGCTCGACGCCATCCGCCGCACCAAGGTGGCCGAGAAGGAGTTCGGCGGCATCACGCAGCACATCGGCGCCTACCAGGTGATGACGTCGCACGGCAAGGTGACGTTCCTCGATACGCCGGGTCACGAGGCGTTCACGGCCATGCGGGCGCGGGGCGCGCAGGCCACCGACATCGTGATCCTCGTCGTCGCCGCCGACGATGGCGTGATGCCGCAGACGGTGGAAGCCATCAACCACGCGCGCGCGGCCAACGTGCCGATCCTCGTGGCCGTCAACAAGATCGACAAGCCGGACGCCGAGCCCGACCGCGTCAAGCGCGAGCTCTCCAACCAGGGGCTCGTGCCGGAGGACTGGGGCGGGCAGGCCATCTTCGTGGGGACGTCGGCGAAGCGGGGCGACGGGATCGACCAGCTTCTCGAGATGACCGCCCTGCAGGCGGAAGTGCTCGAGCTCAAGGCCAATCCCAACCGGGCCGCCAAGGGCGTGATCATCGAGAGCCGGCTGGATCGCGGACGCGGTCCGGTCGCCACGGCGCTCATCCAGAACGGAACGCTGAAGGAAGGCGACGCCATCGTGGCGGGCAGCCACTCCGGTCGCATCCGCGCCCTGATCGATCCCGCCGGCAAGAAGGTGAAGTCGGCCGGACCGTCGGATCCCGTGGAGATCCTCGGCCTGAGCGGGGTCCCGTCGGCGGGCGACGTGATGGTCGCGGTGTCCGACGAGCGCAAGGCCCGGCAGATCGCCGGCATGCGCCTCGAGAAGGAGAAGAGCAAGGGCAAGGTCAGCACGCGGATCACGCTCGAGGGTCTGCACCATCAGATCCAGACGGGCGAGGTCAAGGAGCTGCGCCTGATCCTCAAGGCCGACGTCGGCGGCTCCGTCGAGGCGGTGTCCGAATCGCTGGAGCGGCTCTCGACCGAGGAGGTCAAGCTGAAGGTCATCCACGCCTCGGTCGGTGCGATCAACGAGAGCGACGTGATGCTGGCGTCCGCGTCGAATGCCATCGTGCTGGGCTTCAACGTCAAGGCCGAGCCCAAGGCCGCCGCGCAGGCGCAGGCCAACGGCGTCGACGTCCGCTACTACAACGTCATCTACGAGGCGGTGAACGACCTTCGCGCCGCGCTGGCGGGCATGCTGGCGCCCGAGATCCGCGAGACGATCCACGGACGGGCGCAGGTCCGGCAGATCTTCAACATCTCGAAGCTCGGTCCGGTCGCCGGTTCGTACGTGCAGGAAGGCAAGATCATGCGCGCCGCGCGCGTGCGCGTGAAGCGGGGCGACACCGTGGTCGGGACGGGCAACATCAGCTCGCTGCGTCGCTTCAAGGACGAGGTGCGCGAGGTCCTGGCCGGACTCGAGTGCGGTATCGGCGTGGAGGGTGTGAACGGCATCCAGGCCGGCGACCTGCTCGAGGCCTTCACCACCGAGGAGGTCGCGCGCACGCTCTAGGCGCGCGACCCCTCGCGCAGCGGAAGCCTCCGGCGTGAACGCGCGCGTGGCCCTCGGCATGCTCGAGCTCCATCTCCCGGATGTGGACTCGCTCAAGGGCAAGCGTCACGTGCTGAAGGGGCTGAAGCAGCGCGTACGACAGCGCTTCGAGGTCGCGGTGGCCGAGGTCGATCACCACGACCTGTGGCAGCGCGCCACGCTGGCCGTCGCGGCCGTCTCGCACGACGGTCGTCACGCCAACGAGGTCGTCTCGAAAGCGATGGACTACATCGAGGACACCGTCGAGGGTCGCGTCATCGACACGTCCGTGGAGATCCTCTAGATGCAAGGCAAGCGGCTCGAGCGCGTGAACCAGCTCATGAAGGAGGAGATCTCGGCCGTCCTGCTGCGCGAGCTGAAGGATCCCCGCCTGGGCTTCGTCAGCGTGACGGAGGTCGAGACGTCGAAGGATCTGCGCACGGCCAAGGTGTTCGTGTCGGTCCTCGGCGACGAGCGCCAGTGGCAGGCGTCGCTCACGGCCCTGCAGAGCGCGCGCGGCTTCATCCGCAACTGGCTCCGCGCGCACCTCGATCTGCGCGTGACGCCGATGCTCGACTTCCGTGCCGATCGCTCGATGGAGCACGCCGCGAAGATCCAGTCGCTCCTCGACCGCCTGCACGACGCCTCGTGAGCGTGAGTCCGACCGCCGCGCCGCCCGACGTCCCCCGGTCGCTGCTCCAGACGTTCGAGCACGCGCCCGGCCGCGCCCTCATGCTGGGCCACGTCCATCCCGACGCGGACGTGCTGGGCACGCTGCTCGCGCTTGGCCTGTCGCTCGAGGCACGCGGCTGGACGGTTCGCTACGGCGGACCGCACCCCGCGCCGGCCGTGCTCTCGTTCCTGCCCGGCCTGGAGCGGTACGAGCGGCTCACGGCGGTGGAGGACGCGTTCGATGTCATCGCGCTGACCGATTGTCCCAATCCCGATCGGACGGAGGGGCTGCTCGAGGAGGCGCGCGGCCGGGGGGGAACGGTCGTCAACATCGACCACCACCCCGATAACCGGCGCTACGGCGACGTGGAGTGGATCGAGCCGACCGCCGCGGCCACGGGCGAGCTGCTCTATCGTCTTCTCGTGGCCCTCGGCGCGTCGATCACCCCTGCCGTCGCCACGAACCTCTTCACCGCCATCCACACGGACACCGGCTCCTTCCGCTACTCCAACGTGACGCCGCGCACGTTCGCCATCGCGAGCGCGCTGGTGGAGGCCGGGGCCGAGCCGGCCCTCGTCTCGAACGCGCTCTACGAGCGCCGACCGGCCGACGCGCTGCGGCTGCTGGGGGCGACGCTGTCGCGCGTGGAGGTCAGCGAGGACGGACGCGTGGCCTGGCTCGCACTCCCCGCCGGCGCCGTGCCCGAGGCCTTCGTGGAGAGCGAGGACCTCGTGAACTATCCGCGCTCGATCGAATCGGTGCGAGTTGCGTGCCTGCTGCGCGACCGTGGCGGGCAGGTGAAGGTGAGCCTGCGAGGCAAGGGTGACATCGACGTCAACACCATCGCGGCGCGCTTCGGCGGCGGCGGTCATCGCAACGCCGCCGGCTGCACCGTCAAGGGCTCGCTGGACGACGCGACACGCGCCGTGCTCGCCGAGGTGCGGGCGGCGCTGCCGAAGGACCGGCGGTGACGGAGACGGATCACCCGGCACGGCCCGTCTCTCGCGTGCGTGAGCGCCGCGGCGACCGACCGCACCGATCCGGCGTGCTGGTGGCCGACAAGGGGCGAGGAATCACCTCGTTCGACGTCGTGGCGCGGCTGCGCACGATCCTCGGGGTCCGGCGCGTCGGTCACGCCGGCACCCTCGATCCCGACGCGGTCGGCGTGCTGCCGATCCTCATCGGCGAGGCGACGAAGCTGATGCCCTACGTCGCCGATCACGACAAGGCGTACCACGTGGTCGTCCGGCTCGGCGTGGTGACCGATACGCAGGACATGTCAGGCCGCGTCCTCACGACGGCAGCCGTTCCGAAGCTGGATCGCCCGTCGCTCGAGCGCGCGGCGAACGCGTTCGTGGGGCGGATCGTCCAGGTCCCGCCCATGTACTCCGCCGTGCACCACGAGGGTCGACGTCTCTACGAGCTCGCGCGCGAAGGCGTGGAGGTTGCGCGCGAGCCGCGCCCCGTGACCGTGCACTCGATCGTGGTCGAGGGCTTCGACGACGCCACCGTCACGCTGTCGATCGTGTGCGGGAAAGGGACGTACGTGCGGACGCTCGCCGCCGATCTGGGCGCCGCCCTCGGGTGCGGGGGCAGCGTCGACCGGCTCGTGCGCACGCGGGTCGGACCGTTCACACGTGAGGCGGCGGTGCCGTGGACGGATATCGAGACCGGGGCGCGCTCCGCTCTCTGGGACCGCGTCGCGCCGCCCGAGTCCGCGCTCGTGGGCTGGCCGATCGTCAGCCTCGATGCCGCTGGCGCGCGGGCGTTCGTCCACGGTCAACCCGCGCGGGCGGTCGACGTTGCGACCGGCGACGAGATGGCGCCGTTCGCGGTGGTCAAGAACGCGGACGGCGTCTTCCTCGGCGTCGGCGAGCGCGCCGGCAGGAGCCTGGTGAAGCCCGCGCGACTCCTTCATGCAGATCCTCCACGGGCTGACGTCCGTCCCGGCTGACGCGCCGGCGTCGGTCGTCGCACTCGGGGTGTTCGACGGCATCCACCTCGGACACCG
Source organism: Candidatus Methylomirabilota bacterium (assembly GCA_046733575.1). GTDB lineage: Bacteria > Methylomirabilota > Methylomirabilia > Rokubacteriales > CSP1-6 > JBKPPN01. Next base: position 4,567 of record JBKPPN010000387.1, read on the forward strand.
CCAGATCCTCGCCCGCGCGGTGACGCGCGCGCGCCGCGACGGCCTGGCTGCCGTCGCGTGTACGTTCGACCGTCACCCCATGGAGGTCTTGCAGCCCGCCCGGGCGCCGCTGCCGATCACGACGGTCGACGAGCGCCTCGCCCTGATCGCCGCGACGGGGATCGACACGGCGCTCGTCCTGCCGTTCACGCGCGAGCTCGCTGCCATCGAGCCCGAGACGTTCGTCCGCGACGTGCTCGTCGAGCGCCTCCGCGCACGCGTCGTCGTCGTCGGCACCGACCACCGGTTCGGTCGAGGCGCGCGCGGGGACGCCCGGCTCCTGGAGCAGCTCGGCCCACAGCTCGGATTCGCGGTCGACGTGGTCGCGCCTCTCGAGATCGACGGCGAGCCGGTGTCCTCGACGGAGATTCGCACCGCGCTCGCACGCGGTGACGTCGAACGCGCGGCCCGTCTACTCGGACGTCCCTACAGCGCGTGCGGCCGCGTCGTCAGGGGAGCCGGCCGAGGCCGGAGCCTCGGCTTCCCCACCGCGAACCTCCGGATGGATGTCCCCCTCCTCGTTCCGACCGGCGTCTACGCGTGCCGGGCCCGGTGCGGAACCGAGACGTACCGG
>JBKPPN010000388.1:0-10017 GCA_046733575.1 Candidatus Methylomirabilota bacterium
AGATTCCTCCTCGAGGCACTGGCTGCTGCGTGTTCAACGCGCAGGCCGAAGGGAAAGTTGCTGTTATGTACACGAAACAGTGTGCCATTGCAACGAAACCCTTGCCCACCGAGGGCCCTGCGGGGCAAGCTTGGGCGGTGACAATCCGCCGGGCAGGCGCCGCCACGTCGCGCGTCTAGGACGCGTGCGAGGCGTCGCCGCGCTCCTCGCCGTCGTGACCGTCCTCGCGGCGTGCGCGAAGCCCGCCGTCCGTCGCGGCCCGGACGTCGCGCTGTTCTTCCGCCGCGAGGGTCCCGTGGGCGTCGGCATCGACCTCCTCATCGACGGGCCGACGCAGCAACGGTGGCTGGGACAGCCCGTCGACGACCGCCTCTTCACGCAGCTCGCGCCCGTCGGCGTCGTCGTGGAGAACATCGGCCCGCGTCCGCTCGCGGTGCGCCGCAGCGGCACCGTGTTCGAGCTGCACCTGCGCGGCGAGCGTCCCGCGCTCGGTCCTCGCGCGGCGCTCACGGCCCTGCGGACGGCCTACGACGCGATCGTCGCGGCCGGGCCGCCGCGCGCGGAGTATCCGCGCGCGGAGACGACCATGATCCGGGCGCGCGCGCTCTGCGGCAATACCGGCGTCGGCTGCCTGTTCATCCCGCCCGCGATGCTGATGGCGGGCATCGCCGACACCGCCAGCTACTTCGGCGATCGCGCGCGCTATCCCGCCCGGATGCGCGCGCTCGAGAAAGCCTACGCGGACCTTCGCGCGCGCGAGGAGCACGCCGCGCGCGAGGGCGACGGATGGATCACGCGCGGCGAGACGGGCCGCGTGATCCTCTACTTCCCGATGAACCCCGGCTACGGCGAGTCGCTACAGGGCTCCGTGGTGACCGTGCGTCTCGGCGCGGCCACCGGCAGCGACATCGTCGTGCCGGTGGCGCTGGGCACGCCCGCGCCGTGACCGCGCGTCGCCGATGCCGGCGTCGCCTACAGTCCGGCGGCGATGAGGGCGCGACGGATGGCCTCGCGCTCCTCGGGCCGGACCGGCGTCAGCGGCGGCCGCACGTGCGCGGCCGGGATGCGACCGAGCAGCACCAGCGCTTCCTTCATGCGGTTGTGCATGTCGACGAACGGCGGCGCGTAGAACACGCGCACGAGCGGATCGAGCCGATCGTTGAGGCGGCGCGCGCCCTCGAGATCGCCCTTGTGGCACGCCTCGAACAGCTCGGCCTGGAGATCGGCGACCACGCTCCCCATGCCGGAGATCGCGCCGTCCGCGCCGAGCAGGAACGTCGACATCAGCGACATGGTGAACGACGACAGCATCGCCACGGGCCGGCCGGTGCCGCGGAGCGCGCGGAGGTTCCGCTCGAAGGCGACGATGTCGTTCGACCAGTCCTTGACGGCGGCCACGGTCGGGATCTCGGCGAGCCTCGCCAGCGTGTCGGGCGCGTAGCCGATGCCCGACGCGGGCGGGTACTCGAACACGACGATCGGGATGTCGACGGCGCTGGCGATCTCCGAGAAGTGCCGGATCACCATGTCCGGCTTCTCCTGGGCGCCCCACATGAAGAGCGTGGGCGGGAAGACGAGAATGCCGGCCGCGCCGCCCTGCCTGGCGTCGCGGGCGAGCTCGACGGCCTCGGCGGTGCCGTCCGTGTACACACCTGCGACGACCGGGCACGCCGGGCCCACCTCGTCGAGCGCGATCGCGAGCGTGCGGCGGCGCTCGTCGCGCGAGAGCGACGCGACTTCCGCGGCGTGACCGTTGGCGACGATCCCCGTCACGCCCCGTGTGTCGGCGAGCCAGCGCAGGTGCTTGCGGTACGCCGCCTCGTCGACGGCGAGGTCGGCCGTGAAGGGCAGGATGTTGGCCGGCATCACGCCGGAGAAGCGAAGCGGCTCACGCATCGTGGGTCCCTCGTGTGGCGCGGCTCGCGCATGACGTGCGTACGCGCGGCCGGCGGAATCGGTGTGTGTCCATGATACCCGAGCGCGCCGTCGATCCGACGTGCTAGCCTGCGCCTTGCGTCACGGCGCGGCGTGGAGCGGCTCACCGGCGCCCCGTCGGCAGGCGGCGGCGGGATGAGCAAGGGACGGCTCGAGGCCTTCAGCGATGGCGTGATGGCCATCATCATCACGATCATGGTGCTCGAGCTCCGCGCCCCGGCGAGCGCGGACGTCGCCGCCCTGGTCCCCCTCGTCCCGATCTTTCTCAGCTACGTCCTGAGCTTCGTCTATCTCGGCATCTACTGGAACAACCACCATCACCTCCTGCAGGCCGTCGACCATGTTCAGGGCGGGGTGCTGTGGGCGAACCTCCATCTGCTGTTCTGGCTCTCGCTGATCCCGTTCACCACGGCGTGGATGGGGCATCACCGCTTCGCTCCGTGGCCGGTGGTGGCGTACGGGCTCGTTCTGCTGTGCTGCGCGGTCGCCTACTTCATCCTCACGCGCGTGCTCGTGTCGGCGCATCACACCAACGCACGACTGGCCGCCGCCCTGGGGAACGACGTCAAGGGAAAGGTCTCGATCGTCCTCTACGTCGCCGGACTCGCCGCGGCGCTCGTCGCGCCGCGGCTGGCGTGCGCGCTCTTCGCCGTGGTGGCGATCGTGTGGCTGGTGCCCGATCGCCGCATCGAGCGGACGTTCGCGAGCTGAGCGAGGCGCCGGCGCGCCGGGTCAGCGCAGCCGGGGCAGGATGTCGCGCGCGATGATCTCGACCTGCTCGCGCTCGTAGCGGTACGGGATCAGGATCAAGCGGTCGACCCCCGTCGCGACGTGAGCCTGGAGCTGCTCGATGCATTCGCTGACGCTGCCGCGGATGGCGTGCTCGATCGTCGACTCGCTCCACGCGGCCACATCCCACTCCGTCTGCAGCCACTGCCGCATGGGCGCTTCCGTCTCCGCGCGCGACTTGCCGACCAGGATCGCGAGCTGGTTGGTCGACGTCAACGTCTTCGGATCGCGGCCGGCCTCGCGGGCGAAGTCGAGCACCTTGTTCCAGGACCGCGTGAAGCTCTCCGGCGTGTAGAAGTAGGTGAGCCAGCCGTCGCCCACCGTGGCGGCGCGCTTCAGCACGGCGTCGACATAGCCGCCGATGAGGATCGGCGGTCGCGGCTGCTGCACGGGGCGGGGACGCATGACCGCCTCGCGCAGGTTGAACTCGTCGCGCTGGAGCGTGACGCGGTCTTCCGTCCAGAGCCGCGAGAGGATCGCCAGGTTGCGCTCGAACAGCTTGCCGCGCTGCTTGAACGGCACGCCCACCGCGTCGAACTCGCGCGCGTACCACCCCGCCGCCACGCCGAGGATCAGCCGGCCCTTGGAGATGACGTCGAGCGTGCCGATGGCCTTGGCCGCCACGGTCGGATTCCGGAGCGGCATGACCAGGATGCCCGTCCCGAGCTTGATCCGGGTGGTGCGCGCCGCGATTGCGGTCAGGATCCCGATGGCGTCCAGGATGGGGAACGAGGGCTCCACGCCGAGGATGACGTGGTCCCATGCCCACAGCGACTCGAAGCCGAGCTCCTCGGCGCGCTGGCTGTAGGCGAGGATCGCGTCGACATCGGGCGTCTCCGTGGGACCGACGAAGTTCTTGATCGCGAGACCGATGTGCATGGTCTCTCCCGTCACAGAAACCGGCGGTCGGGGTCCAGGGCGCGTAGCATCCGGAGCTCGTCGCCGGACGGCGGCTCGGTGGTCGTGATCTCCTTGGCCTCGAGGAGCTCGAACCCGGTGCTGGCGCGGATGGCGTCGCGCGTGACGCCGGGATGCAGGGCCTCGATGCGCATGCGGCGCGACTCCGGATCGAAGCCCAGGATGCCCAGGGTCGTCACCACGCGCGAGATGCCGCCGAAGAGCAGTCCGGACGCTGCGCGCGTCGCGTTGCCGGCGAGCCACGCCGGGCTCGTCACGAAGTCGACCTTGGCGATGAAGCGTCGGCGCTCGTGCGCGGTGAGGATGATCACCTCGCGGCAGAGCGACGCGATGTCGTTGGCGCCGCCCGTGCCGGGCAGCCGCACCTTCGGACGCGCGTAGTCGCCCCCGATGACGGTGGTGTTGATGTTGCCGTACTGATCGATCTGCGCACCACCCATGAATCCGTAGTCGAGGAATCCGCGCTGGGCGAACAGGAATGTCTCGCTGATGCCCGGCAGCATGGTGGCGCGATAGGCGGCCCGCATCTCGTTCGTCGAGATGGGCAGGCGTCCCGTCTTGAGGCGCGGCCCGATGATGCCGCCCTCGATCACCATGGTGAGGTTCGGAGCGTGCCGCTGCTGGGCCAGCGCGGCGGCCAGGAGCGGCACGCCCACGCCGGCGAACACGGTCGTGTCGTCCTTCAGCTGGCGCGATCCCACGACCGCGAGCAGCTCGGACGGCGTGACGGTCACGACGTCAGCTCCTGCGCGGCCCGGCGCTGCGCGGCCAGGCGTTCGCCGCCGAAGAGATCCAGATACTCCAGGTGCGAGGCCGGGCCGTACACGTACGTCTGCATGTAGTCGACCACCGCGGCGGAGCCGCGCGCGTCGATGGCGCCCGCGTACTCGCCGAAGTGGTCGAAGTCCGCGTGGTAGAGCCCGTAGCATTCGTGCGGATAGGAGCCGAACGGCGCGTGCACGAGCGCGTCGACGAGGAACCCCGGAATGACGGTGCGGTCCCCGTGGCGACGCGTCTCGTCCTCGGAGATCAGCTCCTCGGTGGTGACGAGCACGGCGCTCGCGGCGCGGGCGATGTCGGCATCCATGTGCGGATAGCCGTCGATCTGGCAGTTGCCGAAGCGATCCGCACGCTGCACGTGGATGATGGCCACGTCGGGGAAGAAGGCCGGGATGGCGGCGAGCGTGTGACCCGTGTACGGATCCTCGAGGGTCTTCGTGCCGCCGACGTGCATCAGGTCCGAGCCGAGCATCGTGAGCGCGGGGAGGAAGGGAACCCCCATCCCGGCCGCGCGGAAGCGGAGACCGAGACCGAGGTGACTCCACTCCTCCAGCGCGACCTTCCCCGACTCCGTGTACTCGCGCATGATCTTCGACACGCCCCAGGGCAGGCCGATCGACATCCACGCCGTGACGATGCGGTCCACGGCCCCGGCCACCATCATGAACTCGCCCTCGGTGCATGTCAGGTTGCGCGCGAGGGTGAGACCGCGCCGACGCTGGCGCAGGATCTCGCGGACGAGCAGCATCGGCGTGCGCGAGAAGAGGCAGCCGCCCACCGCGATCCGGTCGCCGTCCTTCACGCGACTCACCGCGTCCTCGACGGTGGTCAGCTTCTCGCCCGCGGACTTCGGCTTGGCCTCGAGGCGGCGACGGGCCGCGACGAAGTCGTACTCGGCCGGATTCAGGTCAGGATCTCCCAGGCGGACTGGTAGCGGTCGAGCTCGCGTCGGGTGCGCTCGTCCATGGGATGCTCGCGCTCCGGCACGTCGACGTGCTTCTCCGCCCCGCACAGCGGGGTGGTGAAGTAGCGCTGGCCCGTGTCGTTCACCATCGTGACGATGGACGGCAGCTCGGGGTGCCGGCGCGCCAGCTTGAGCGCGGCGGCGAGATTGCACCCCGTCGAGATGCCGCAGAAGATCCCTTCCTCGGCCGCGAGTCGACGCGCGAGCTCGATGGCTTCCTCGGTGGTGGTCGTGATCACGCCGGAGAGCTGCGCCACGTCGAGGTTCTCGGGGATGAAGCCGTCGCCGATGCCCTCGATCCCGTGCGGACCCCACGCGCGTCGCGTGAGGAGCGCGCACTCGTCGGGCTCGACGGCGTAGAGGCGGACGTTGGGGTCGCGCTCGCGCAGATACCGGCCGACGCCGGTCAGCGTGCCGCCGCTCCCCTGCGACGCGACGAAGGCGCCAACGACGCCGTCACACTGTTCCCAGATCTCCGGCCCGGTCGTGAGGTAGTGCGCCTCGATGTTGTCGGCGTTGTCGAACTGGCCGGGCACCCAGTAGCGCGAGGGATCCTCGGCCCGGATCTTCTGCAGGCGCTCCAGCGAGAGGTCGACGTCGCTCTCGCCGCCCGGCGTGAACACGAGCTGCGCGCCGTAGGCGCGCATGATCTTCTTGCGCTCGTCGCTCATGCCCTCGGGCATGACGATCGTGCAGGCGTAGCCCTTCACGGCCGCCACGAACGCGCACGCGATGCCGGCGTTGCCCGTCGAGCATTCGAGCACACGCATGCCAGGACGGAGATCGCCCCGCGCCTCGGCACGCTCGAACATGTGGAGGTAGATCCGGTCCTTGAGGCTGCCGCTCGCGCCGTACCACTCGACCTTGACCAGGATGCGCGGGCGCACGCCGCGCGTGACACGGTTCAGTGCCACGAGCGGCGTGCGACCGACGGCGTGCGCGATCGACGGAAGGGCGCGACGGTAACGATCCCAGGCGATGGACACCTCGCGGATTGTACATCACGCCACCGCCGTCGAGGGGCCGCTCAGCGGCGCGGATGCCGCTGAGCGACGTGAGTCGCCGCTATGCGGCGCGCAGACGCTCCGTGCGCTGCGTCACCTCCTGTAGCTTCGAGGCGGCGTTCTGGAAGCTCTGGTGGACGTTGCGGGTGGCCTCCTCGGCGCTGTTCTGGATCTGCTGCAGCGAGCGCGTCATGATCTCGCTGTTCTGCCGTGTGGCGTGCAGCGATTTCCGCGCGGTTTCCATGCTCTCTTCGAGCGCGCGCTGGTAGAACCGTAGCGGATCGCGGAACGCCTCGGGCCACAGGGTGTACCAGCGGAACGTGGTGCCTTGCATGTCGCGCCACGTCTCCATGCCGGTCTGCTGGAGCTGGGTGAAGAGCTGGGTCGTCTCGCGCGTGGTGGTCGACTGCAGATCGAGCACGTCGCGCCACACTTCCTGGTTGATGCGCATCCAGACTGACATCGTCTCCGCCCCGAGCTTGCCGAGCTCGTCGGACATGCGGATCGCCTCGTGCGCACTCTGGCGCGTCGCCTCCTGCGTGCGTCGTGTCGCATCCTGCGCACGTTCCTCCGCCGCCCGCTGCGCGCGTGCTTCTTCCGCCGGTCGTTGTGCCCGTTCATCCGCCATACGTCTTCTCCTCGCTTTTGGTCCGACCTTCCGATCGTTGCGATGACGGTTTTTCATTCGCCATCGTCTTGCCTGCTCGTCACGGCGGCACGATGGGTTCAACCGCGATGCCAGCGATGGGTTTTCCCGCGACGCGACACGACGGTGCGCGCGCGACGTGTCGACGGCGTGTCGGTGATGACGCGCGCGTGACGGACGCGGCGACTTCTACACGACGTGAACGGAAATTGATTTCCGGGGTTGTGCTCGTCGCGCGCGCGGCAGTAGGCTGCCCTGTCGGTACACAACGAACGATCGTCGTCACGACCACAGAAGAGGGAGAGCGTGGTGGACGGCTCGTGGACGGACATCGAGCGTGAGATCGATGAGTGGCTCGGCGTGCTGGGCGACTGCACGCCGGCCGAACTCGGCAAGCATCTCAACATGTCGGAATCCGCCACCGCCTCTCTCATCTGCGTGCTCGCGGCCGAAGGCAAGCTGCGCATCAGCCGCGTGACCGCGGTGGAGCGTGCCGGTCAGGCCGCGGCGTGAAGGAGACGTCTGCGATGACCCAGCCGGGCCCGAATCTCGAGGAGTTGCGCGCGCGTGGAGTCATGACGTGGGCGAGCGAGGAGCGGGCGTGGACGGCGCGACCTGATGACGTCGTCAACGCGCTGGCGAGCGTGGGCTTTCAGGAGTACAAGCGCGAGAGCATCCGGAGCGGACGGGACCGCGAGCCCACGGGCGGCGTCTGGCAGGGCCTGAACGCCGCGACGGGCGCCGTGGCCTCCGCGGTGTGGATCCGGCGCGTGAACGAAACGCCCGAGCGCGACACCCTCGTGTTCATCGACATCGACGGCCAGCGCATCACCGATCGCTGAGTTCCGGCGCGGCGCGCGTGCGGCTCACGCGGCGTCGAACGCTGACGCCAGGTGCCGCACGCGCGTCCGTCCATCCTCCTCGATCGTGACCTCGACGACGTCGAAGCGACCGCGCACGTCGACGAGTCGGCGCGCCTTGATGTAGTGCTCCGCCAGCCGCGTGAGCCGACGCCGCTTGTGCCAGGAGACGGCCGCTCCCGGCCCGTCGGTCCAGCGCGCGTGCCGGCACTTGACCTCGACGAACACCCACACGTCGGCATCGCGCGCCACGATGTCGATCTCCCCCTCGCGAAAGCGGACGTTCCGCTCGACGATCCGCAGCCCGGCGCGCTCGAGAAACGTCGCCGCGGCGTCCTCCGCCATGCGTCCCAGCGTCTGCCTCGCCTCGGTCACGCTCTCCGATATAGCGCGGAGGGCCATACGAGAGAATGTGCAATGTCGAATACGTCGTCGCGTCCGACCCACCCGTCACGACGGACGGACGAAGGCGTGTGCACGGGACGCGGGGCGGCGAACGGCATCGCGGCGGTGGTACGTTAGGGCGCATGCCGCGACGGATCGTCGATCTCACCCTGCAGCTCACGGAAGGGATGCGCACCTGGGACGTCAAGCCGCCCTTCACGATGCTGCCGGGCATGAACGCCGCGACGTTCACGCTCGGGTTCTCCACGAAGTTGCTCGTCATGGAAGACCACACGGGAACGCACGTCGACTCCACGTATCACTTCTACGATGGACACCACCGTGGCCCGCGCGGCAAGACCATCGAGGAGCTGGCGCTCGACAAGTTCGCGGGCGAGGCCGTCCTCGTCGATCTGAGCTTCAAGGCACCGTCCGATCCCGTCGACCGCGGCCTGCTCGTCGCGGCGGCGCGCGACCAGGGCGTCGACGTGCGACGCGGCGACATCGTCCTCGTGCGGACGTGGGGCAAGGCGTGGGGCACCCCGATGGACGAGTTCCTCGGCACGCGGGCCTTCACGGCGGACGCGTGCGACTGGTTGCTCGAGCGCGGGGTGAAGATGGTGGGGCTCGATCATCCGAATCTCGAGGGTGCGCTCGACGAGCGCTACGGCAACATGGAGAGCCCGGGTCACCTGCTGCTGCTCGATCCGCAGCGTGAGGTGCTGATCGTGGAGAACCTCGTCAACCTGGACGCGATCCGCGCCCGTCGCTTCGAGTTCTACGCGCTGCCGCTCCCCGTCAAGGGCGCGACGGGCTCGCCCGTGCGCGCGGTGGCGGTGGAGTCGTCATGAGGCTCGCGGGCAAAGCAGTCGTCGTCACCGGTGGCGCGGCCGGCATCGGTCGCGTCTACGCCCGGCGGCTCCTCGCCGAGGGGGCCCGCGTGCTCGTCGCCGACATCGTCGATCCCGCCGGCGCGGTGGCCGAGCTGAAGGCACACGGCGAGGTGATCGGCCTGACGGCCGACGTGGCGACGCTCGCGTCGGCGGAAGCCATGGCGACCGAGACGGTGCGCGCCTTCGGTCGCATCGACGTCCTCGTCAACAACGCGGCGGTGTTCGCCACGCTCAAGCCGCAGCCGTTCGACGCGATTCTCGAGGCGGAGTGGGATCGCGTGATGACCGTGAACGTGAAGGGCGTCTGGAACTGCGTCCGCGCCGTCGTCCCCCAGATGAAGCGACAGGGCGGCGGACGCATCGTCAACATCGCGTCCGCCATCGCGCCCAAGGGCTCGCCGTACCTGCTGCACTACGTGGTCTCGAAGGGCGCGGTCATCACGATGACGCGGGCGCTGGCGCGTGAGCTCGGCGAGTTCGGGATCACCGTCAACGCGCTCGCGCCCGGGCTCACGCTGAGCGATACCGTGCTCGCGAACCCGGACATCACGGGATTCCAGTCGGCAGCCGTGATGGCGTCGCGGTCGCTGAAGCGGGAGGAGACGCCGCACGATCTCGAGGGCGCGCTGCTCTTCCTCGCCTCGGACGACAGCGCGTTCATGACGGGGCAGACGGTCATCGTCGACGGCGGCTCGATTTTCGTCTAGCTGTGGGTTCTCAACAGATTGTCCATCCGGGACCTCTCTGCGAAGGTGGTTGTCGCCAAACGACCACTGGTTCCGCGGAGGGATCCCGGATGAACGTTCACAAGAATGCCCGGACCACGCCTCACAGTCGAGTCCGC
>JBKPPN010000389.1:0-11632 GCA_046733575.1 Candidatus Methylomirabilota bacterium
AGCCGGTGTGGATCTTCTATCGCGCGCGGAGCCGGCTGGAACGCATCCAGGACCTGGCCGGACTCCGTGTGGCGGCGGGAGCGCCGGGAAGCGGCACACGGGCCATCGCGCGCCAGCTGCTCGAGGCGAGCCGCGTCGCGCCCGCCGCGACCCGTGACCTCAGCGGAAACGCGGCGGTGGACGCGCTGGGCGCGCGAACCGTCGACGCGGCCATCCTCGTCGGCGCCCCGGACGCCCCGCTCATCCACGCGCTCGTGGCCATGGACGGCGTCCGGCTGATGAGTCTGGCCAACGCGGAAGCGTACGCGCGTCGATTCTCGTTCCTGACGCCGCTCGTGCTTCCGCGCGGCGTGATCGACCTCGTCGCCGACCTGCCGCCGGACAATGTGAGTCTCGTGGCGCCCACGGCAAACCTGGTGGCCCGCGCCACCTTCCATCCCGCCCTCGCGTTCCTGCTGCTCCAGGCCGCCACCGAGGTGCACAGTCACGCCGGCGTGCTCGAGCGCGCGCGCGAGTTCCCCGCCGCCCGCGACGTCGGGCTGCCCCTGATGCCCGAGGCGGAGCGCTACTACCGCTCGGGCAAGCCCCTCCTCCAGCAGTTCCTGCCCTTCTGGGTGGCGAACTTCCTCGAGCGGACCATCGTGCTGCTGTTGCCGCTGGTGGCGATCATCATTCCGGCCATGAAGATCGTTCCCGCCCTCTACCGCTGGCGGATGGGGTCACGCGTGTCGCGCTGGTATCGCGAGCTGCAACGCCTGGAGGCGGAGGTGACGAGCCGCGCCGACACGCTTCGCACCGACGAGTGGCACCGTCGCCTCGACGAGATCGACCGCGGCGTCAACGGCACCAAGGTTCCGCTCGGCTTCGCGTCCGCGATCTACGATCTCCGCGGCCACATCGACATCGTCCGCGCGCGTCTCGAACCGCGGCGGTGACCGCGGCGGTCGGCGCCGGATGCGGCCGACCTCATCCCAGGCGCCACACGCGGCCGACCGGTGCCTCGTCGGTGAGCGTGAACTGCGGCAGGGCCAGGTGGTCCGCGATGTCCTGGAAGACGACGTGGACGCGCTTGCCGATGGCCACCTTGTCCTCGTCCTCGGGGGAGAGATCCGGCTTGACGAGGTTGCCGATGATGCGAAGCGACTCGTCGGCACTCGGCGTGGCGCGCTGCTCGTCCAGCTCCACGAGCACGACGTGATACGGGGTGATCTCCTTGAAGCCGGGCTGGATGGCGTGGACGACGGTCTCGTAGGAGTAGATCGTGCCCTTGCCGCTCACCTCCTGCCACGTCCACTCGAGGGCCATGCACCACGGACACGCGTGGGTGGGCGGATAGCGGAGGAGACCGCAGGCCCGGCATCGTCGAACGACGAGGCGATGCTTGCGCGCCTCGGCGTAGAACTCGGTCCACTCGCTGTCGTTGTCGGGCACGATCAGCGACATCCCGCGATAGGTCACCGGCTGCGGCATCTCAGGCTCTCCTCATGATGAGCGCGCTGCCCGTGGCGGGCATGGCCCAGCCGAGGTTCATCGTGATCTTCGCGTCCTTGACCTGACGACACTGGCGCGGCGAGTAGTCGTAGCTGTGCTGACCGTCCGCCGCGCCCGGGCAGTAGTCGTCCGCTGTCCCGCGCAGCTGCCGCACGTTCTCGACCACCATGGCCATGCCGTGCGTGTAGCCCTCGCAGAGATGACCGCCCGACGTGTTGTTCGGGCGCCTGCCGCCCAGCTCGATGATGCCGCTCGACACGTACGCGCCGCCCTCGCCCTTCTTGCAGAAGCCGTACTCCTCGAGCTGGAGCATCGTGGTGAACGTGAACGCGTCGTAGGAGCCGGTGATGTCGACGTCGTCGGGTCCGATGCCAGCCTGGCCGAAGACGATGTCCTTGGCGTGGTAGCCCGCCACGCGCGAGATCGGGCCGTGCGCCCAGTGGAAGTCGGTGCGTGGCTTGCTGACGCGACCCGCCACGCCCATGATGTAGACGGGTTTCTGCTTCAGGTCGCGCGCGCGCTCCGCCGACGTCACGATGAGCGCGGTCGCGTTGTCCGTCTCCAGGCAGCAGTCGAGGAGATGGAGGGGCTTGACGATCCAGCGCGAGTTCACCACGTCGGCCACCGTCACGCGGTCCTTCAGGAACGCCTTGGGATTCTGCGACGCGTGCTTGCTGTGGGCGACCTTCACGTGCGCCACCTGCTCCGACGTCGTGCCGTACTCGTACATGTGACGCATGAACGTCATGCCGAAGGCCTGGCCCGCGCTCGTCATGCCGAACGGCCGCTGGGCGAGGTCGAGACCGCGCACGGGCTGGGCCGCGCGCGCGCCCGTGCCGCCGATGCGAAACTCCGTGTAGCCGTTCATCGAGCGGAACAGCGCCACGGTGTGACACATGCCGCTCTCGATGGCGCCCATGGCGAGACCGATGAGCGCTTCCGTCGAGGAGCCGCCGCCCATCACGTCCATGTAGAAGTTGAGGCGGATGCCCAGGTCGGGGGCGACCCAGTTGCCCGGCGTGGAGTCACCGGACTGGTAGCTCATCATCCCGTCGACGTCCTGGCCCGTGAGGCCCGCGTCGACCATCGCCTTGCGCACGGCTTCCACCGCCATGGCGCGTGTGGTTCGCCCGGAGTTCTTCGAGAACTCCGTCTCGCCGACGCCGACGATGCAGTACTTGTCGCGCAACGACTTCGTGGGGATTGGCATGCGAAACGCGCCTCCTGCCGTGGATGAGTGATCCGGCCCTCGCGGTCGCGGCGATGCTACCACTTTCGCGAGGGCGGACGGCGCCGCGACGGATCAGGGCGACGCGGGCGTCAACCGTGCCGCGAGCGCGTGTGCGCGCGCGCGACGCGGTGGGCGCGCGAGCATGACGAGCACCGCGGCGACGATATTGAAGGCGGCCGACGTGTAGAACGCGATGGCGTACGAGCCGTGCGCGTCGTAGATCGCGCCGGCCGCCCACGGGCCGATGGCGCTCATCGAGCCGGCGAAGGCGAACAGGAATCCCACGATGGCGCCCGCATGCTGCCGTCCGAAGAAGTCGCCCACCAGGGCGGGAAACAGCATCGACACCGTGCCGTAGGCGAACCCGAACAGGACGGCGACCATGTAGACCGCGGGCAGCGACTGCACGACGGAGAAGGCGAGGAACGCCGCTGCCTGGAGCGTCGTGCCGATCACGCCGGTGGCGCGACGTCCGATGCGGTCCGACATCGCGCCCATGACGAGACGTCCCGCGATCGAACCCGCGCCGAGCGCACTGAGGGCGGTCGCCGCGGTGAGCGGGGAGAAGCCGAGATCGCGCGCGAACGGCACGATGTGCACGAGGGGGACGAAGACGGGAATCCACGTGGCCATGAACGTCGCCGCGATCATCCAGAACGAGCGCGTCCGGAGCGCCGGGCCGAGCGCCCATCCCGTGTCCACCGTGGCGGTCACCGCGCGCGGTGCCCTCGCGCCGTCGGGGTGGAGGCCCATCGACTCGGGATCGCGTCTCATGACCAGCGCGACGCTCTGGAGGACGAGCACGATCGCCGCGCCGAACACGACGTACGCGGCGCGCCAGCCCATTCCCGACACGACGAGCTGTGCGACGGGCGGAATGACGAGCGTCCCGAGACTTCCTCCGCTCGACGCGATCCCGACCGCGAATCCCCGGCGGCGCAGGAACCACTTCACGACGGTGGTGTTGCACGGGATGTAGATCGTGCCCATCCCGACGGCGGCGAGGACGCCGTACAGCAGGTACGGTTGCCAGAGCTGGGTGACGGTGGCCATGGCGGCGATGGCGCCCCCGAGGAACACCGAGCCGCCCGCGAGCACGACGCGCGGCCCCCAGCGGTCGCTCAGCCGTCCGGCCAGAAACCCCCACAGCGCGTAGCTGAAGGCGTAGATCGCGAAGACGCCGGAGAGCTTGCCCCGACTCCAGCCGAACTCCTCCAGGAGCGCGCCGAAGAAGACGCCGAACGCGTACTGCGTACCGTACGCCGCGAACAGCGCGACGAAGGCCGCCGCGACGACGGTCCAGCCATAGAAGATGGTCAGCGGACGAGCTTTCCGGTGTCCTTCGCGAGGAGCTCGGCGAGGAACTTCCCCGTGTACGAGCGCGGCGTCTGGGCGATGACCTCGGGCGGGCCCTGGGCCACGATCTCGCCGCCCTCGTCGCCGCCCTCCGGGCCGAGGTCGATCACGTGGTCGGCCGCCTTGATGACGTCGAGATGGTGCTCCACCACCAGCACCGTCGATCCGCCGTCGACGAGGCGGTTCAGCACCCCGAGCAGCTTCTTGACGTCGTCGAGGTGCAGGCCCGTGGTCGGTTCGTCCAGGATGTAGAGCATGTCGCTGCTCGTGCGCGTGGCGAGCTCGGCCGCGATCTTCAGGCGCTGGGCCTCGCCGCCGGAGAGCGTGGTCGCCGGCTGGCCGAGCCTGAGATAGCCGAGACCGACGTCCTGCAGCACGCGCAGCCGACGCGCGAGCGGCGGCTGCAGCGTGAAGAAGTCGACCGCCTCGTCGACCGTCATTTGCAGCACGTCGCTGATGCTGCGACCGCGGTGCTTCACCGTCAGGACCTCGGCGCCGTACCGCTTGCCCTCGCAGTCCTGGCAGGAGACGTACACATCCTCGAAGAAGTACATCTCGAGCTTCTGGAAGCCGTCGCCCTGACAGCTCTCGCAGCGGCCGCCCGGCACGTTGAAGGAGAAGGCGCCCGCAGACAGGCCGAGCGTCCGCGCGCGAGGCAAGGCGGCGTAGAGCTTGCGAATCTCGTCGAACGCCTTGACGTACGTCACGGGGTTCGAGCGCGGGGTGCGGCCGATCGGCTCCTGATCGATCAGGTGAACGCCCTTCAGGAACTCCAGACCGGTCAGCGCGGTGTAGGCGCCCGGCGACGCGAAGTCGGTCTTGAAGGCCCGCGCCACCGCGCGATAGAGCGTGTCGTGCACGAGCGTCGACTTGCCCGATCCCGACACCCCCGTCACGACCGTCAGGGTCTCGAGGGGGACGCGGAAGGTCACGTCCTTCAGGTTGTGCTGACGCGCGCCGGTGAGGACGAGGGACCGCCGGCCCTTGCGTCGCGTGAGCGGGACGGGGATCGTCTCGCGCCCGGCCAGGTAGCGCGCGGTGAGCGAGCGCGTGGCGCCGCGGAATTCCTCCTGCGTGCCGCTGAAGACGATCTCGCCGCCCCGCTCTCCCGAGCCCGGCCCGAGCTCCACGACGTGGTCGGCGGCCTCGATGAACCCGCGATCGTGCTCGACGACGACGACCGTGTTGCCGGCCTGGGCCAGCTCGCGGCACAGATCGGCCAGACGCGTGGTGTCGCGCGCGTGCAGGCCGATCGACGGCTCGTCGAGCACGTAGAGCGTGCCCACCAGCTGCGACCCGAGCTGGTTGGCGAGGTTGATGCGCTGGGCCTCGCCGCCCGAGAGCGTGCGCGTCTGCCGGGCGAGCGTCAGATAGCCGAGGCCGACGCGGAGCAGGAACGTGAGCTTGGCGGTGAGCTGCTTCAGGATCTCGCGCGCCACCAGCGTCTCGAACGTCGACAGCTTGAGATCGCCCAGGACGCGCGCGGTCTCCTCGATCGTGAGCGCCGTCATCTCCGCGATGGTGAGGCCCGCCACGCGCACGGCGAGGGCACGCGGTTGCAGGCGCGCGCCCGCACAGACGGGACAGCGCGACTGGCTGCGGTAGCGCGACAGGAAGACGCGGACGTGGAGCTTGTAGCGGTACGACTCGATCTCCTCGAAGAAGCCCTGGATGCCGGGGAACTTGCCATCGCCGTCGTAGACGAAGCGTCGCTCGTCCGGCGTGAGCGTCTCCCAGGCGCGACTCGGATCGAGCCCCTGACGTCGCGCCGCCTTGATCAGCTCCTTCTGGTACCACTTGCCGGACGGATGGGTCCACGGCTCGACCGCGCCGCCCAGGAGACTCACGGCGGGATCGGGCACCACGAGCGACTCGTCGTACTTCAGCACGTTGCCGAATCCGCGGCACTCCGGGCACGCGCCGAGCGGATGGTTGAACGAGAAGAGCAGCGGCTGTGGGCGCTCGAGCCCGACGTCACACGCGACGCAGCGGAACTGCTCCGCGAAGCCGACCTGCGGACCGTCGACGATCTGGGCGTCGACGCGACCGCCGCCCTCGCGCAGCGCGGCCTCGACGGACTCGATGATGCGCGCGCGATGCCGGGGCTCGAGGACCACCCGGTCCAGCACGACGGCGATCTCGCGCGCGGCATCCATCTCGGGCGGCGGCGGCGCGGCGAGGTCGAGCACGGCGCCGTCCACGCTCACGCGGGCGAATCCCCGTCGCGTCAGGCTCGCCCACAGCTCGACGGCCGGCACGCCGCCCGGCACCGCGAGGCGAAACGTCAGCAGCGCGCGCGCTCCCGGGTGGCCCGCCAGCAGGCTGTCGACGATCGAGTCCGGGGAGTGCGAGGTTGCCTCGCCCCCGCACGTCGGGCAGTACACGCGTCCGATCTTCGCGAAGAGCAGCCGCAGGTAGTCGTAGACCTCGGTCGCGGTGCCGACCGTCGACCGTGCCGTCCGGACGGGATTCTTCTGCTCGAGCGCGACGGCCGGGCGGACGTGCTCGATCCGGTCGACGTCGGGGCGGTCCACCCGGTCCAGGAACATCCGCGCGTAGCTCGAGAGCGACTCGATGTAGCGCCACTGGCCCTCGGCGAACAGCGTGTCGAAGGCCAGGGAAGACTTGCCCGAGCCGGAAACGCCGGTGATGACGGTCAGCCGATCGTGGGGAATCTCGAGCGAGACGTTCTTCAGGTTGTTCTGCCGGGCTCCTTCGATCCGGAGCCCGAGGGGCTGCGGCATTCGCAACGTCCTCCTGAGGTAGTGAGTCTATCGAAACTGATACACTCATGCCAGATGCGCGGGCCCATCGACGTCCTCGTCGTCGACGACGACGCTGCGATTCGCCGCCTGCTCGGCGGCATCCTCGCGCGCCATCAGTACAAGGTGGTCGAAGCGGCGTCCGGCGCCGACGCGATGGCGCTCCTGCGGCGTGCCGCGTTCGACATCGTGCTCGTCGACGTCGTCCTTCCCGATCGCTCCGGCCTCGACGTCCTGCGCTGGGCGCGCGAGAGCGAGGTCGATGCCGAGATCATCGTGCTCACCGGCCACGCCGACGTCGAGACCGCCGTCGAGGCGATGCGGCTGGGCGCCTACGACTTCGTGACCAAGCCGTGGAAGAACGCCGAGCTGCTCGAGATCGTGGCCAAGGCCACGGAGAAGAAGCGGCTGCGGCGCGAGAACAGCGCGCTCAAGGACATGCTCACGCGGCGCGACGGCGCGCCGGAGATCGTGGGCGAGAGCGAGGAAGTGCGCGGCGTGCTGAACCTCGTGACGCGCGTGGCCATGAGCGATCGGCCCGTGCTCATCCACGGCGAGAGCGGCACGGGCAAGGAGCTGATCGCGCGGGCCATTCACACGCAGAGCCCGCGCGTGGGCCAGCCGTTCGTCTCCGTGAACTGCGGCGCGCTGCCCGACACGCTGCTGGAGAGCGAGCTCTTCGGCCACACGCGCGGGGCGTTCAGCGGCGCGGTGAGCGGCCGCGCGGGACTGCTCGAAGCGGCCGACGGCGGCACGCTTTTCCTCGACGAGATCGGCGAGATGTCGCCCGCCATGCAGGTGCGTCTCCTGCGCACGCTCGACTCCGGCGAGGTGCGACGTGTCGGCGAGGACCGCACGTTCCACGTCGACGCCCGCGTGGTGGCTGCCACCGCGAAGGATCTGACGCAAGAGGCGGCCGAGGGACGGTTCCGCTGGGACCTCTTCTATCGCGTCAGCACCGTCGTCGTTCCCGTGCCGCCCCTGCGCGCGCGCGGCGGTGACGTGCCTCGACTCATCGAGCACTTCCTCGCCCCGTACGCGCGGGCGGGCAAGGCGGTGCGCTTCGACGCCGACGCGATGGCGTTGCTGCAGGCGTACCGCTGGCCGGGCAACGTGCGGGAGTTGCGCAACCTCATCGAGCGGCTCCAGATCCTCCACGAGGGCGGCGACGTCCGTGCGACCGATCTTCCGCCCGAGTTCACGCGCACCGCGAACGCGCCGCGCTCGAGCCCGGCGGAGCCGTCGGGCCTGGTGTCGCTCGCGGAGATGGAGCGCCAGCACGTGGAGCGCGTGCTGCGAGCCACGGGCTGGAACAAGGCGCGCGCGGCCCGCATCCTCGACGTCGACATCAAGACCCTCAACAAGAAGATCCGCGACTTCGGCCTGATGAAGTCGGCCTGACGGCCGACCGCGGAGAACCTCACGGGCCGGCGGGAGAAACTCCCTGCCGTCCTGCCTGCGCAGAAGATGCGCCTCGCGGTTTCCGCGGCTTTTCCTACCTTCGGGTGTGGCACCCGCGTTGCCTTGTCTTCTCGCCATGGACAAGCCGGACGGGTCGCTCTGGCAGGCCGTCGAGGCGCCCAAGAGCGCCGTGAAGCCGCTCGGCTCAGGCGTGGCGCTGTGGCGTCCCGACGTGGTGCTGGCCGATCGCAAGCAGCGGCTCGTGCCTCCGCGCCGCCTCGTGATGCCCGGCGAGCCGGCCCTTCGCCCCGCGGCGGTGCGCGCCCAGGTCGACGCGGCCAAGGCCCTCCTTCGCTCGTTCACCCACGCGCACGAGCACCTCGACGCGGCAGCCACGCGGGCCGAGACGCGGGGGGCGGCCGCCACATCGGATCGCGACCGCGTGTCCGCGACGATCGAGACCTACCGCCTCAAGGCGGAGATGGACGACATGCTGAAGGGAACGCTGCGCAAGATGACGGCCCTCATGGAAGGACGGATCGTGCGATGAGCAACGTCTACTACCTCCCCGTGCCCGCGGCGTCGGCCGTCGACATCGCCGGTCCCCTCACCACCTCGCGGCCCACGTGGAGTCAGGCGCTGCGTCGCGCCGGCGCTCGCGTGTGGTTCGCGTGGCTCGAGCTCCGTCACGCCTTGCGCCCGCCGGTGCTTCCGCCGCTTTCCACGCTCGAGCTCGAGCCCATGACCGCGGGTGAGATCCGTCAGGAGATCCTGCTCCGGGATCACGCCGCGCTCCTCGGGGTCACGATGCCGCGCTCCGCCGGTCCCGCGCGCATCTTCGACTTCGAAGCCGCCCGCGCCCGCCGCTGTAGCGTGTGATCGCATGGGGGCTCGAGGCCCCCATGCCGCCGGGCCCGCCACCGGCGCCACGACGCCGCGCGGTGCTCGAGTCACCCGGGTCGAGCGGTTGACAGCGGCGGAGGGGCGGCGTAGCCTCTCCCGCGCAGATGGGAATCATTCCTAAGAAGGACGGAGGCGCGGCGACCGCGCTGCGTGCTCGCGGTCTTCGCCTCACCGCCCCGCGTCGCCTGATCCTCGAGCTCGTGCGCAGCACGGACGTGCATCCCACCGCCGCGTACGTCCTGGCGCGCGTGCGACGCCAGCTGCCTCGCGTGAGTCTCGCCACCGTCTACCGCAACCTGCGCCAGCTCGCCGCGGAGGGCATCCTGCTCGAGCGCGCGGACGCGACGGGGATGCGGTTCGACGGCAACCTCGAGCGTCACGATCACTTCACCTGCCTCACCTGTCGCCGCATCTTCGACGTCCCCGCCCGGCGCCGCGGACGACGAGCGATGCCACGGCGTCCGGGGTTCGAGGTGGTGGAGCAACGGACGGAGTTCTACGGACGCTGCGCGGCATGTCGCCAGCGCGGGGCCCGCGTCGCCCGGCGACGCGCGACACCCAGCGGAGCCGTGGCCGGGTCCACGGCACACAGGAGGACATCTCATGGCCGGACGTAGCCTCAAGGGCAGCAAGAGCTTCGAGAACCTGAAGGAAGCGTTCGCGGGCGAGTCGCAGGCGAATCGGCGCTACCTCTACTTCGCGCGCATCGCCGACATCGAGGGTTTTCCCGACGTCGCCGGTCTCTACAAGGACACCGCGGACGCCGAGACGGGGCACGCCTTCGGGCACCTGGACTTCCTGAAGGAAGTCGGCGATCCGGCCACCGGGGAGCCCATCGGCAAGACGGAGAAGAACCTCAAGGCGTCGATCGCGGGCGAGACGTACGAGTACACGCAGATGTATCCCGGGATGGCGAAGACCGCGCGCGACGAGGGCTTCCAGGAGCTCGCCGAGTGGTTCGAGACCCTCGCCAAGGCCGAGAAGTCCCACGCCGGCCGCTTCACCAAGGGCCTGAACCAGATCGCGGGCAAGGATCCCGCCGAGGCGATCTAGTTTCGTGGACGTGAACGCGCCGGAGTTCTGGGATCCGACCAAGGTCGACACGGAGCTCCGGCGCGTCTACGACATCTGCAACGGCTGCCGTCGCTGCCTGCCCCTCTGTCCGTCCTTCAAGGTGATGTTCGACCGCCTCGACGTGGACGCCGTCGACGGCGACATCGACAAGCTGCCCGCGACGGACGTCAAGGAAGTCGTCGACCTCTGCTACCAGTGCAAGCTCTGCTTCAATCACTGTCCGTACACGCCGCCGCATCGCTGGGCCGTCGACTTCCCGCGGCTGATGCTGCGCGCGCGTGCGACCGAGGCGAAGCAGCGCGGCGTGACCCTGCAGGATCGCGTGCTGGGGGCCACGGACCTCGTGGGCAAGCTCGGCAGCGCCATGGCGCCGCTCTCGAACTGGATGAACGAGCTCGGCGTCCACCGGTCCTTCGTGCAGGCGGTGATGGGCATCCACAAGAAGCGGAACCTCCCGCGCTTCCACCGCGAGACGTTCACGCGCTGGTTCGAGAAGCGCGGGCCGAAGTCTCCGTCCGCGCCGACGGGCAAGGTCGCGCTCTTTGCCACGTGTACCGTCGACTACAACGACCCGGCCACGGGCCGGGCCGCCGTGCGGGTGCTCGAGCGCAACGGGATCGACGTCTCGCTGCCGGAGCAGCGCTGCTGCGGCATGCCCTATCTCGACGGTGGCGCCATGGACCAGTGCCAGGCCCTCGTGCGGGACAACGTGGCCTCGCTCGCCGCCGCCGTGCGCGAGGGCCGCGACATCGTCGTGCCCGGACCGACGTGCAGCTACATGCTCAAGCGCGAGTATCCCTGGCTGCACGACACGGAGGACGCGAAGCTCGTCGCCACGCACACGCGTGACATCTTCGAGTACCTGCACGGCCTGCATGCGGCGGGGAAGCTCGACACGCGATTCTCGCGGTCGCTCGGCGAGGTCACGTACCACGTGCCGTGTCATCTGCGCGCACAGAACATCGGGCTCAAGTCCGCCGACGTCCTTCGTCTCGTGCCCGAGACGACCGTGAACGCCATCGAGCGTTGTTCGGCCGTGGACGGCACATGGGGCTTCAAGACGCAGTACTACGAGCTGTCGCTCAAGGTCGCGAAGCCGCTCTTCGACGCCATCGAGGCGGCGGGCGGACGGACGACGGCGACCGACTGTCCACTGGCGGCACTGCAGATCGAGCAGGGAACCGGGCGCACGCCGCGTCACCCGATCCAGCTTCTCGCCGAGGCCTACGGTCTGAGCGAGGGCGAGGCGCAGGCGTGAAGCCCGTCGGCGTTGCCGACATCCTGAATCTGCACGAGTACGAGAAGGTCCGGAACGTCCGTCGCGCCGAGATCATCGCGCTCAAGGCCAGACGTCGCGTGCAGGTCGGGCGCTATCTGTCGTTCGTGTTCGAGAATCGCGACACGGTGTGGTTCC
>JBKPPN010000390.1:0-9075 GCA_046733575.1 Candidatus Methylomirabilota bacterium
CCACTGTCTTGTCCGTGGCGGTGATCGATACCCGGATGTGGCCGCCGGGAGGCGTGTAGATGGCCGCGTTCCTCAGGATGTTGCCCAGGATCTGCTCGAGCCGCACGGGATCGGCGTCGACGTGGACCGGCGTGGCCGGCAGCGAGCGCGTGACCTCGTGCTGACGCGAGCTGATGAGGGGTGCCGCGGCGTCGAGGGCATGCTGCACCGCGACCACCGCGTCCACGCGGGTGCGTCGCAGTTCGATCTTGCCGTTCGTGATGCGCGAGACGTCGAGCAGGTCGTCGAGCAGACGGACCTCGTGCTGCACTTGCCGTTCGACGATCTCGCGCGCCCGCTGGAGCGTCTCGTCGCCGTCCACGCGGCGCATGACGCCGAGAGCACTCACGATCGGCGAGAGCGGGTTGCGCAGCTCGTGGGCGAGCATGGCGAGAAAGTCGTGCTTGTACCGGTCGGTCCGCTCCACCGCCTCGAGCTCACGCTGGCGCGTGTAATCTTCGAGCGCAATGATTGCCCCCGCCACCTCGGCATTCGCGTCCATCGCGGGCGCGACGGTGGGCACCACGACGGCGGCTTCCCGGAAGCGCCGATGGAGGCGCGCGTCGGGCAGCCGCCGCGCGACCGGCGTCTGGCGGAGGCGCTCGATCTCCACGGCGAAATCTGGCGTGCCGTCCGGGACATCGAGCTCGGCGAGGTGTCGTCCGACCGGCGTCCCATCGAGCTCGAAGAGGTCGCGCGCCTGGTGGTTACACGCGATCACCTGACCGTTCAGGTCGGTGACGATCACGCCGACGGGCAATGCCTCGACGCTCAAGGCGAGCGACAGGTCCACCATACCTCCGGGGTTTTTGCACGACTTGTGCCCGCCACGCGGAGAAAATTTTTCTCTCGGAACGGACACTTCGGGACGGCATTCTCGTTCACCCGCTGGTCGATCCGGAGTAGATCCGCGAGATATCGGCTCGAATGGCGGAGCGTCGGGTGGTACAGCCGTTGCTCTGCTGAAGTCGCACATGTCCTGGACCGATCTGGGCTACGGCCTCGCGCTGACCATCACCGTCGGGACGGTGCTGGCCGTGCTGCTGCAGTGGCGCGACGCGCGTGCGCGCCGTGCCGCCGCAGCGCGCGTCCGTCAGGTCGAGTCGCCGAGGACTCGACGTTCAGCGCGACATCTGCCCCAGAACCTCGACCGGGCCGCCTGACCGCGCGCCCCGGCTCAGCGCTGGTGACGGCGGACGAGCTCCAGGAAACGGTCGCCGAACGCCTGTCGCTTCCACTCACCGACGCCCTTCACCTGCAGGAACGCCGCCTCGGACACGGGCCTCTGCCGCGCCATGTCGCGCAGTGACGCGTCGCTGAAGATCAGGTAGGGCGGGACCCCGCGCTCGGCGGCGAGGTCTCGGCGCAGCGCGCGCAGCTGCTCGAAGAGCTCGGCGTCCCCGTCCATCGTCGCGCCCGCGACGCCGTCGGTCGCCTGCGCGCCGCGCCGGCGCGCACCTTCCCCCGTCCGCAGCCTCGTCGGCTTGGTGACGCGACTCAGCGGACCCGCGACCGCTTCGCCGCGGAGCACGCGCGCGCCGTCGCTCGTCAGCACGAGGGTGGGGTACTCCGCGTCCGTGCGCGCGAGCAGCCGCTGGCCCATGAGCTGATCGATCCACGTGCGTACGTCGTGCTTGCTGGTGCCGGTGAGCGCGGCGTAGCTCGTGAGCCGGTCGTGCTTCAGCGCGCGAATGCGCTCGCTGGTGGTGCCCGTGAGAATGTCGGCCACGTGCGTTGCCCCGAACCGTCCGCCGAGCTCGGCAACGCCGCGCAGGATGTGCTCGGCGATGGACGCCGAATCATCGGCCGCGGCGACTTCGCCCAGGCAGACATCGCACGCACGGCAGCCGCCCGCGTGGTGCTGACCGAAGTACCGCGCGAGGGCGCGATGCCGGCACGTCGGGTCCTGGCAGAACGCGAACATCTCCCCCAGCTTGCGGAGCGCGCCCGGCGGCGGCTCGCCGTCCCGCTCCATGACGGACTTCCACAGCCCGTAGTCGGCGCCGCTCCACAGCAGCAGGCACTCGGCCTCCAGCCCGTCGCGGCCCGCGCGACCCGCCTCCTGCTGGTAATGCTCGAGCGACTTCGGCATGCCGGCGTGCACGACGTAGCGGACGTTGGACCGGTCGATGCCCATGCCGAACGCGACGGTGGCCACGACGACGTCGACGCGCTCGTTGACGAACGCGTCCTGGTTGCGTCGCCGCTGGGCGTCGTCGAGGCCGGCGTGATAGGGCAGCGCGCGCAGGCCCCGTCGCACGAGCGCGGCGCTCAGCTCGTCGACTTCCGAGCGGCGGATGCAGTAGACGATGCCCGCCTGCCCCGCGTGCCGATCGATCGCCGCCAGCACCTGCTTGAGGCGGTCGGTGCGCGACTGCACGCGGTACACGAGGTTCGGGCGGTCGAAGCTTCCGACCAGCACGCGAGCGTCGGTCAGTCGCAGCTCGCTCACGATGTCGGCGCGGACTTCCGGGGTCGCGGTGGCGGTGTAGGCGTGCACGGCGACGCCCGGGAAGAGGTCGCGGAGCACGCGCAGCTGACGGTACTCCGGGCGGAAGTCGTGCCCCCACTGACTGATGCAATGGGCCTCGTCGACGGCCACGAATGCGGGCCGCGCCTGGCGCACACGATCGGCGAAGCCGGGCAGGGTCAACCGCTCGGGCGCGACGTAGAGCAGGTTCAGCACACCGCGGGCGAGGTCGCGCTCGACGGCCGCGCGCTCCCCCCCGCTCTGACTGCTGTTGAGGTAGGCCGCGCTCACGCCGTCCTGGCGGAGCCCGTCCACCTGGTCTTTCATGAGCGCGATGAGCGGCGACACGACGATGGCGAGCTTGCCGAGATGCACGGCCGGCGCCTGATAGCAGAGCGACTTGCCGCCTCCGGTGGGAAGCACGACGAGGCTGTCACGCCCCTCGACGACGGCGCGCACGGCGTCCTCCTGGAGCGGGAGGAACGCGCGGAACCCCCACACCTTCCGCAACGTCTCGTGCACCGAGGCGGGACGGCTTCCGGCAGCAGCCTCACTCCCCGGAAGCACCATCTGCCGCGTCTCGCTCACGCGAGCATCCTACTCGACGACACACCAGCCAGAGAATGCCGAATCGCGTCGACACCGCCCGTCGAAGCCGGCGGGATACAGCAGAAGCGGACGAGGCGGTACGCAGCGCGGCGAGCAGACGAGAGGAGCGGCCCGGGGTTCGCCGGGCCGCGTCCGAAGGCGGGGGTCTCAGGGGGGGGTTCGACCGCGCCCCATCTGGATCATGGACAGATCGTGTTCAGGAACTTCTCCGACGGCGGATCGCCCCACTGCGACACCAGCGCCTCTTCCGCCGGCAGCAGGTTGGAGCCGTTGCGAACGTTCAGCCGGTCGCTGTCGGCCCAGCGCTCGTGCACGCGTCCCCACGGATCGGCCCAGTAGTCGTAGACCTGGCTGCCCAGCATGTGGCGGCCGATGCCCCACACGTGCTCGTACTTGCCGAGCTTGGCGAGGCGCTCGTGACCGGAGAACACGTCGTCGACGTCGTGGACCTCGAAGGAGAAGTGATTGAGGCCGGTCTTCTCGTGCTTGATGCAGAAGAAGACGTGATGGTCGACGTACTCGTCGCCGCGATCGCAGCGATTGAACGAGCCGATGATGTTGCTCTTGTCGCCGACGTACACGTCGTCCGAGCAGATGAACCCGAGCGTCTCGCGAAACCACTGCACGGTCTCGTGAAACTTGGGCGTACCCATGACCCCGTGCGCGATCCGCTTGATCGGCGTCGGCTCCTTGGGCAGCCGCATCAGCTTGCCCGCTCGCCGCAGCGGCTCGCTGCCGCTGTTCAGGTAGTCACGCTTGATCGGGATCGGATCGACGGGATCCATACCCCACACCACCTCGATCTGGTAGCCGTTCGGCTCGCGCAGACGCACGCGCTGCCCCCCGCCGGGCTCGTTGATCTTCTCGACGGCCGAGGCGCCCGGGACCTTGGCCACGCGGTGCAGGTCTTCCTCGCTCGCGGCGTGATACGCGATGCCGACGAACCCAGCCGGGCCCTTCTCCGTCACGTGGATGTGATGCACGGGATCGGTGCCCCGCATGTAGAGCGCGTTTTCCGTGCGCGCTGCGCGCACGAGACCGAAATCGGTCAGGAACTCCTCGGCCTTGTCGAGATCGGGAGAGCGCAGACGCCCGTACGCGATGTCAGTGACCTTGATGACGGCCATAGAATCCTCCTCCGCTCGCGCGTGCGAGCCTCTATTCGCCTGCCAGCGGCTTCGCGGGCTCCGGAAACGCGCGACTCACCGGCGCATTGGCCTCGAACGGACTCCAGAGACCGAGCTCCTTGCCCATCTCCCTCAGGGCGGGGAGCACTTCCTCACCGAGGAGCCGGATGCACGTGCGCGTGTCCTGAGCCGACACGAACCCGTCGCTCGCCCAGAATCCCACGATCGACGGCCGCGTCTCCTCCAGCAGCCGGCGCAGCTTCGGGATGACGGTCTTCGGCGTGCCGGCGATGATCTGCTGATTGGCGATCTGATCTTCGAAGGCGGCGCCGCGCGGGTTCGAGCGGCGTCCGACGGCATACTCGACGAACGCCTGCCGGTACGACGGCGAGAAGTACCCCGACGGGCTCGACCACACGGGATGCGCCAGGCCGGTGAACTCGCCCTGCATCCACATGAACTGTCGCGCGTTGGCGAGCGCCTTCTCCTCGGTCTCCGCCACGTGGCAGCGCTGCAGATACCCCCGGTACTCCGGGCCGCCTGCGTAGCCGTTCTCCGCCGCCACCTGGTCGTACAGCTCCCAGATCTTCTTGGTCGCCTCGATCTCGGTGGAGAGCGCGATGTAGGGATACCGCTGCTGGGCCGCCCACACGATCGTCTCCTTGCTCAGCACACCGGGGATCCAGACGCGCGGGTGCGGCTTCTGCAGCGGGACGGCCCACGGGTTCACGACGCGGTGCTGGTAGTGCGTGCCCTCCCAGCGGAACGGCCCCGTCTGCGTCCACGCCTTGACGATGAGCGCGTGCGCCTCCTCGAACCGCTCGCGATTGAACGCGGGATTGACACCGGCGGCGAGCTGCTCCTGACCACCGCCGCGCACGAAGCCGGAGACGAGGCGGCCCCGGGAGATCATGTCGATCATCGAGAGCTCTTCCGCGAGCCGCACCGGATTCTCGGCGAGCGGCAGCGGATTGCCGAGGAGCACGATCTTCACGCGCTTCGTCGCGGCGGCCAGGATCGACGCGAAGATGTTGCACTTGGCCTGCATGCAGAACGGCGCGTTGTGGTGCTCGTTCAGCATGATGCCGTCGAACCCGACCTCCTCCGCGATCCGGTAGTGCTCGAGATACTCGTTGTAGAGGCGGCTGCCCGCGGCGGGATCGAAGTGGCGGTTGGAGAACATCAGCGCGGTGGCGCCGAAGTCGCGCCCCTCCTGCTCCGGATACGCCGACATCGGCTGCTCGGTGAAGTACATCAAGTGCATGAGGAGTTCTCCTAGCCCTTCAGGAACGGCACGACGAGCCGGGCGAGCTCATCGGGGCGCTCCATCTCGACGAAGTGTCCGCCGCCCTCGACGACCTCGAGGCGCGCCTGGGGCAGCGCCTTGGCGTAGCGCTCGCCGCACTCGAGCGGCACGATGCGGTTCTCGCGTCCCCACACGATGAGCGTCGGCGCCGCGACCGCGCCCAGCAAGCTGGGGAGGCTCGGGTTGTACATGTACGGCTTCCACGCGAGGCGGAACGTCATCTCGCGGTTGAGATCCCACTGCTCGAGCAGGCTCGTGGGCGGATCGGCGCCGTAGAGGCGGTCGAACACCGCACCGTCGGCGAACCCGAGCCGAACGTAGTCGATGTAGGACACGAGCGCCTGGTCGGCGATGTCGCCCTGCTCCGGCTTGATGCCCATGGCCCCGACCAGGACGAGCCGGCGAAGCGTCTGCGGGCTCATGCTCGCCATCTCGGCCGCGATCCATCCACCGAATCCGAATCCGACAAGGGCAACGTCCGCGCGCCCGCGCGTCGCCGGGTGTCGCGCGAGCAGACCCTGGTAGACGACCGCGACGTCGCGCACGTTGCGGATCCACGTCGGACGCTCGGAGCGGTCGTAGCCAGGGTGTGCCGGGAGGAGCACCGTGAAGTGCTTCGCGAGCGCGTCGTAGAAGGGCAGGCGTTCGAGCGTGCCGATGTCGTGGTGCAGGACGAGGAGCGGCGGCCCATCGCCCGCGCGGGCCACGTGCAGCGTCGCACCCGGGATGGGATAGGTCTCCGAGGTCCAGACGGGGTCGGCCATGCCGCGTCAGCTCTTCGTGTGCTGCTTGACGAAGGCCTGCACGCGGCTCCACGCGTCGGCCGACGCCTGGGCGAACTCCGCGTACTTGCGATCGAAGAAGCTGTGGGGCGCGTCCGGGTACACGTGGGCCTCGTGCTTCACGCCCGCCTTCCGGCACGCCTCCTCGAAGGCCTGACGATCCGCTTCGGGAATGCCCTCGTCGGCGCCGCCGAACAGCGAGAGCACGGGCGCCTGGTAGCGCGACACCGCGTCGATGGGCTTCGGGAAGTGCGGCCAGCGCTTGAGCCCGAGCGGCCAGCCGTAGAACGAGACGACGCCCGCGTAGCCGAGGCCGCTCGCGGCCTGCAGGTACGAGGCCGCGCCGCCGAAGCAGAAGCCGACCGAGAACAGCGAGCGGACCTCGCCGCCCTCCTTGCCGCGCAGGTACGCCGCCGCGGCGGCGATGTCGGCTTGCAGCTGCTCGGGCGTGATCTTGGGAATGAGCGACATGAAGTCGAAGCCCTCGCCGCGATCGTCCGACGTGGCCGTGCGACCGAAGAAGTCGATGGCGACAGCGTCCACGCCGACCTCGGCGAAGCGGTCGGCCAGTTCCTTGTAGTAGGTGTGCAGGCCCCGCACGTCAGGGATGACGACCATGCCGGCGCCCGTGCGCGTGCGAGCCCGGGCCGCATGCGCCATGAAGCGCGTGCCGTCCGCCGACGTCAGCCGGAAGTCCTGCGAGCCCGCAGATCCGCCCGCGATGGGATGAATGGGAGGACGAGAATCGTTGTCGACACACATGGCAGCCTCCGAGGGTAACGCAGTCCGGCGCGGCGCTCGCGACCGGCAGGTTCCGCCACGTTACGGGGGGGTACGAGCGCCGTCAAGTGCGCCCCCGGCGCGGGTCCGACGCGTGCCGGGGGCGCAGCGGCGCGCGGCGCTACTTGGCGACGAGCGGGCAGCCGCCTTCGTTCAGCGGACGGAAGGCCTGCTCCGCCGGGATGCTCGTGACGACCTTGAAGTAGTCCCACGCGCCCTTCGACTCCTCCGGGCGCTTCACCTCGAAGAGGTACACGGGATGGACCTTGCGTCCGTCCTCGCGGATGCGGCCTTTCCCGAACAGCGGGTCGTCGGTCGGCATCGCCTTCATCGCCGCGACGACGGCCTTGCCGTCGCTCGATCCGCCCACCTTGTCCACGGCCTTCAGGTAGTGGAGAACGCTGGCGTAGACGCCGGCCTGCATGTCGTTGGGCATGTTCTTGTTCGGGTGCGCTTCCTGGAAGCGCCGCGACCACGTGCGCGACGGCCCGTTCTGGTCCCAGTAGAACGACGCCTGCAGCAGCAGCCCCTGCACCGCCGGAAGGCCGAGGGGCGGGACGTTGTTCAGTCCGAAGATGAGCCCGACGGGCGTCTGCTTGGGGAAGAGCCCGAACTCCGCCGCCTGCTTGAGCGAGTTCGTCATGTCGCCGCCCGCGTTCGCGAACCCGACGATCTGCGCGCCCGACGACTGGGCCTGGACCAGGAGTGACGAGAAGTCCGCGATCCCGATGGGGTGGCGCACGGTCCCGACGACCTTGCCGCCGCCCTTGACGATCTCGTCCGTGGCCTGCTTCTCGAGATCGTGCCCGAACGCATAGTCGGCGGTGATGAAGAACCAGGTCTTGCCGCGTGACAGCGCCGCGCGCGCCACGGAGTGACCGACCTCCCAGGTGTCGTACGTCCAGTGCACGGTGTTGGGCGAGCACTTCTCGCCCGTGAGCAGTGCGGTGCCGCCGCCGGAGACGAGCAGCGCCCGGTTGCGCGCGCGCACCAGGTCGTTGACGGCGAGCGCGACCGACGAGTTCGGGACGTCGGCCACGGCGTCCACGCCCTCGACGTCCATCCAGCGCGCCGCGACGGCGGACCCCACGTCCGCCTTGTTCTGGTGATCCGCGGCCAGCACCTCGACCCGGCGCCCGGCCGCCTTGCCGCCGTAGTCGGCCACTGCCATCTGCGCGGCGATCACGGAGCCGCGCCCCTGGAAGTCGGCGTACACGCTCGAGAGATCGTTCATGACGCCGATGCGGATGGGCGGGCGCTCCTGCGCCGGCGCGACGGCGAGACCGGCCGCGATGATCCCGGCCACGACGACGAGGACGGCGACGGACAGGCGACGGGTCGATCGGCGCATCGCACTCTCCTCCGGTGGTGTGGGCGGGACATCGTACCGCGGAATGTGTGGGCCAACGCCGGGCATCGCTATACTCGACTCACATGCGCGCGACGGCGACCACGTTCCCGCGCCTCGGTGGTCGCCGACCGCTCCTCGTCGGCCTCACCCTCGTGCTCGCGGTGCTCGCCGCCGGCTGCTCGAGGCGTGTGCCGTTCATCGTGCCCGAGGTCCCGATCGGCACGCCGCAGTTCGACCGGCTCATGGAGGCGCACACGCTGTCCGGCATGACGCACGACAACGACGTCCGCCTGCTCGTGAACGGTGACCAGATCTTTCCCGCCATGCTGGCGGCGATCCGCGGCGCGCGGCAGACCATCACGTTCGCGAACTACATCTACGAGAACGGGGCGATCGCCGACGAGTTCGCCGAGGCCTTCGCCGACCGCTGCCGCGCCGGCGTCGGCGTGAACGTCCTGCTCGACGCGACGGGCTCGAACCAGATGCCGCACCGCCTCCGGCAGTACATGGAGCGCTCGGGCTGTCACGTCGAGATGTTCCATCCCATCAACGCCTTCACCATCCGCCGGGTGAACCATCGCAACCATCGCCGCATCCTCGTGGTGGACGGC